>CADCQE010000273.1 GCA_902803505.1 uncultured Lachnospiraceae bacterium
GTCCTTCTCTTTTTGATTGCTCATGGCTCCCTCCTAAAACAAATGGGCGCGCTCGTATGTAAAGCGGACCAGGGAGCTGCGCCCGCACAGATCCCGAAGTGAGATCTCCCTGCCTCCATTTATCACAAGAACGTGATCCGAAACGGTTCCGACGATATACAGAAGATCGGGGATCTCCTTGTGGAAGCCGCTCACGATCATACTGCCGTCCTCTCCGTACTCCAGCGTCTGTCCCTCCTCAATCTCCGTCTGGACACCGGCCCCGAAGCCGTAATAGATTGTCTTCTCCACATAGATTCTGCCGTCTGTGATCTGATAGAAATCCGTCACGGGGCTCTTGTTCACCGAATGAATAAAGCCGACGCTGAAGGTGCCGCCCTCGCGCAGATTGAAGCGCGCGTATTCCTCACCGGTCTTCCCGTTGCTGAGAATGAGGCACCCTCCCGTTAAGTAGGAAAAAGTGGCGGCAGCTGCCACCACAATGAAAAGAGCAATAGCTGCCGCCAAAATGATTCGCTTTTGTCCCACACCCTGCAGCTTATTGGACTTCAATTCCCTGCTCAGCATAATACTTCGCAGCGCCCGGATGGAAGGGAACCTCGATGCCCTTCACAGCATCTTCCAGATTCAGGAGGCTGAACTTGTCGTGGCCGGCTGCCAGCTCGTCCTTGTACTCAAAGAGATCCTTTGTCAGCTCATAGACAGCGTCCTCAGAGATATCGGTAGCAACGATCAAGGTAGCGCGGACAGAGACAGTCATAGCATCCTCTTCAACGCCCGTGTAGGTGTTCGCCGGGATCACAGTCTCCGTGTAGAAGGAATACTTGTCCTGCAGCTTCGCGATGTGCTCTTCATCGAGCTGGACGATGGAGACGTCTTTGACTGTCGCCAGGTCCACAACTGCTGTTGTCGGAGCGCCGGCAACCACGAATGCGGCGTCAATCTTGCCGTCCTTGAGGCTCTCTGCGGAGTCGCCGAAGGATGCATTTACAACACTGATGTCATCAAAGCTCAGGTCATAAGCTTCGAGGATCTGCTTCGCATTGAATTCCACGCCGGAGCCCGCATCGCCCACGGATACAGTCTTGCCAGCGAGGTCCGCCACTGTGGCAATGCTGCTGTCGCAGGTCACGATCTGTACGGTCTCGTCATAGAGGCCGGCAATGGCTGAGAAGGACTCATAAGCGCCCTCAGACGCAAAGAGATCTGTGCCTGTATACGCGTAGTACATGACGTCATTCTGTACTGTCGCCAGATCCGCATCGCCGTCGTCGATCATCTGGATGTTCGCCTTGGAAGCGCCGGTAGAAGTCACTGTAAGCTCGGATTCCTCAAGAACGCCGTTGAGGACTGTCGCCATAACGCCGCCGATTGCGTAGTAAGTGCCGGTTGTACCGCCCGTGCCGAGGATCAGATTGTCCTTTGCCAGAGCCGGAACAGCGGTAGAAGCGATCAGGGAGACCGATACGGCAGTTGTCAGCATCGCAGAGATTACTCGTTTCATGTGTGTACCTCCTGTTTCAACATTTTTAAAAAATGACTCGCAAGTACCATTACACCATAAAACAGAAGAAATTTCAATGCTTTATTGTATTAACGTGAAACAATGCGTTACGATTCACGGCCAATCTGCAATCATGTTCTGGCTCATCATGCTTGCATGAATGAGACAGGTTCTGACAACAATACCGCAAAAAGAACCGTCCCCGCTGCAGGATCAGAAGCAGACATCCCCCGCCTCTTCCAGCAGGCCGGCCCCGTCTGTGAGTTCCGCGACAAGCTTCCGCATCCGGTCTTCCCCGCCTTTTTGGACGAGGACGCTGATCACCACGCCCTCCGCAAATTCCGTGCTCTCCACCTGGATGCCTTCTTTCGCGAAGAGATACTGGAGCTTGCCGTAGGCGGGGTAGCTGCAGGAGATGCGCAGGCGCGTGCCCTGGCGGACCGAAAGGATGCCTGCGTCGTCGGCTGCCTCCCGGGCCGCCGCCCCGTAAGCGCGCACCAGGCCGCCGGTTCCGAGGAGCGTCCCCCCGAAATAGCGGGTCACAACGATGAGCACATGGTGGAGCTGCCGCCCCGCAAGGATCTCCAGGATCGGCTTTCCCGCTGTCCCCGAGGGCTCCCCGTCGTCACTGAAGCGCGTGACCTCCTCCGGAGTCCCCGGCTCCCCCGCCACATAGGCGAAGCAGTGATGCCTGGCGTCGTAATGGCGCTTTCTCACCTGCGCGATATACTCCTCTGCCTCCGCGGCGTCTTTCACGGGAAGCGCCTCCCCCAGAAAGCGGGACTTCTTCTCAACGACTTCCGAAAAGCCGCATTTTGCAAATGTCCGATAGTCAGCTGCCATACTCTTTACCCGTATACATCTTCCTCGCTGTTGTATTCCTGGTCGAACCAGTCGTCCACCCAGTCCTCATCGTCTTCGTCATAAGTGTCTTCGTCCCAGTACTCGATCACAAAGGGATCCTGTCCGGGGAGCTCCTCAATCGGGATCCAGTCCTCGAACTCCTCCACCGGGATCTCCTCGTAGTTGTTCTCATTGATGACCTCATCGGTGAATGCCTGCCAGTCTGTCTCGTTGTAGGTCTCCGCCTCGCCGCTGCCGCAGATCGTGCACACCCGGGACGGCAGGAAGGCCGTGCTCACATAGTCCTCGCTGATATGGGTGCAGGACGCCGAGGGGAGGAGGTCGGACAGGCCGCAGACCCTCGCAGTCTGCACCGTCGACGGCTTCAGGAAATCCGTCACAGCCTCGCCGGCACTCAGCCGCTCCATCACCTTCTTCCACAAGGTCTTGTGATAGCTGCGGTACACACCCTCCTCCGGCAGCTTCTCATTGTTGTCGTAGCCGCCCCAGACGCCGATGGTGAAGTAGGGCGTGTAGCCCACGAACCAGACATCGTTGTATTTCGAGGTGGTCCCCGTCTTTCCGGCCACGGGCATGCCGCTGTCAAGCTGCACTTCCGTCGCCGTTCCCTCGCGCACAACGCCCTTCATCGCATCGGTGAGAATCCACGCGGTGTCCGCCGTGACGGCGCGCCGGGTCTCGGGAGTGTTGTCGATCACTACGCTTCCGTTCTGGTCCAGGATCTTTGTGTAGAAGATCGGTTTCGTATAAATGCCGCCGTTGGCGATGGCCGCGTAGGCCGCGGTCAGCTCCAGATTGCTCACGCCTTTGGAAATGCCTCCAAGGGCCAGCGGCTGTACCACATCCCGGGAGGGATCCAGGCTCGTGATGCCGAATTTCAGGAGCTGCTGGTAGCCTCTCTGGGGGGTGATCTGGGTCAGGACCTTCACGGCCGCCACATTGACCGAGCGGACAATGGCCTCCCGCAGGGTGATCCATCCCAGGTACTCTTCGGAAGAATTGTGGACCTCGTCGCCGGTCTCGTACCGAAAGGGCGCATCCTCCACATAGGAGCCGATCATCTTGGCGCCGCTGTCGAGGGCTGCCGAGTAGGTGGAGAGAATCTTAAAGGTGGATCCAGGCTGGCGGAAGGCGGAGGTGGCCCGGTTCAAGGTCAGGGAGGCGTTCTTCTCTCCTCTCCCGCCCACAATGGCCTTCACATAACCGGTGCGCTGGTCCATGACCACCATAGAGGACTGAGGCTGAGGAATACACTCCGTGCGCTCAGCGAGGATCTCGTCATTTTCCTTCAGGATATGGCCCTTATAATCCGCAACATAGCTCAGAGCCTCCGCCTCTGAGTCGAAGAGCAGGTCGAAGGTCTCCCCGCCAGGCTCAGCAGCCGGATTCTCCTGATAGTATTTCTCAAGCATTTCCTTGCTGAAATGCTCTGTCTCGCCGTTCTCATGGCGGACACTGAGGGCCCAGTCCAGACAGTACTCGATGTGCTCCGGGAAATTCTCCGGATTCTTGTACTCCTCATCGCAGATTGCCTGGATGGCCCGATCCTGGGTAGTGTAGATCCTAAGTCCGCCCGAGTAGAGAAGCTGGTAGGCCTGCACCTTCGTGTACCCTTTCTGGGCGATCAGGTCCTTCACGACCTGATTGGTCAGCTCGTCCACAAAATAGGAATAGACCGTGCTCTGGGCGGCCTGCACGTTCTGTGCCTCCTCGATCCGCTCATAGACATTGTCGGCGAGGGCGGCCTTCCTCTCCTCCTCCGTGATATAACCCAGCTGCACCATGCGGTTCAGGATGCGGCTGCGGCGGGCGGCATTTTCTTCCGGATGGCGGATCGGATTGTAGCGGCTGGGATTCTGGGTGATGCCCGCGATCACAGTGCTCTCCGACAGATTCAGTTCCCAGACATCCTTATTGAAATATTTCTTCGCCGCCGCCTCGACGCCGTAAGTGCCGGCCCCGAGGTTAATCGTATTGAGGTAGTTCTCCAGAATGAGCTGCTTGCTGCCGATCCGCTTCTCCAGCTCCAGTGCCAGGTACTGCTCCTGCAGCTTCCGCTCCACGGAATCGAGCAGGGTTTTCTCCTCCGTCCACCCCGTGAACACATTGTTCTTCAGGAGCTGCTGGGTGATGGTGCTGGCGCCCTGGGTGAAGCGGAACCCGTGGGAGGCCGCTGTAAAGAGAGCCCTCAGCAGTCCCTTCGGATCGACCCCCTTATGGATGTAGAAGCGCTCATCCTCCGCCGAGATCACTGCATTCTGCAGGTCCGGCGGGACCGAATCCAGGGAGACAGCTGTGCGGTTGCCCTCAGAGCTGGTCAGCTTCTGCAGCTGGTTCCCGTCTGCATCATAGATAAATGTCGCAAAGCCGCTTGGAGAGATGTTGATCGAATCGACGGACGGCGCTCTGTCGACGACGCCTCTCCAGGCGCCGTATGCAAATGCTCCCGCTGCCACTGCAGCGGCAAGCAGCGCAAACAAAAAGACGCGGACGAAAGTTACGCCCACGCGCCTTTTGATCTTCGGCAAGGAGGAGTCCAGCTCCTCCTCGCGCCTCATAAGTCCATAATCCGAATAATCCATGCTTACCCGAGTACCAGTCTGGCAGCCCCGTAGATCCCTGCGTCATTTCCAAGCTTAGCAAGCACGATCGGTGTCTCCTTGCAGGCCGGGAACGCAGCGTCCTTATAGTATTTCTCCACAATCTCAACAAGGGGATCGCCCGCCTTGGAGACGCCGCCGCCAAGCACGATGACCTCCGGGTCCACTACGCAGCTGTAGGCCGCGAGGGTGGTGCCCAGATACTTCGCGAAGCGGTTGACGACGCGCTCCGCCACGCTGTCACCGTTCTTATAGGCGTCGAATACGATTCTGGCATCAATCTCTTCCGCCTTCAGCTCGGTCGCTTCCGAGCTGTCCTTGTTCACGAGCTCTTCTTTTGCCAGGCGCACAATGCCGGTTGCGGAAGCGACCTGCTCGAGGCAGCCGCAGTTGCCGCAGCCGCAGGCGTCGTGAATATTGTCCTCTACATGGGCATGGCCGATCTCACCGCCTGCTCCGTGAGCGCCCTCAACGATATGGCCGTCTACGATGATGCCGCCGCCGACGCCGGTCCCAAGGGTCACGACGATGACGTTGTCTCTGCCTTCGGCGCCGCCCTTCCACATCTCACCGAGAGCTGCGACATTGGCGTCATTTCCCGCTTTGATCCTGAGGCCGGTGATCGTGCCCAGCACCTCTCCGATGTCCATCGCGCCCCAGTGGAGATTGACAGCGTAAGGGAGCTTGTTCCCGCGGACAGGTCCCGGCACACCCACTCCGACACCGGCCACGTCTCCGGCGGAGATTCCCTTCTCCTCCATCTTGGCCCGGATCGTCTTGCCGATATCCGGCAGGATCTGGGATCCCCCCTCCTCGGTCCTGGTCGGGATCTCCCACTTGTCAAGAAGTGTGCCGTCCGTCTCGAACAGCCCGCATTTGACGGTTGTTCCGCCTACATCGATACCAAAACAATACTTTTCCATAACATCAGCCCTCCCTGTGTGATGACATATTTTCCTGAATGCGGCGATACAGCTCCTGCGCCGCATTGTATCCCATCTTTTTCTGCCTGTGATTCACCGCCGCCGTTTCCACGATCACGGCGAGGTTCCGCCCCGGGCGGATCGGCAGCGAGTGGCAGACTACTTTGTTTCCCAGGAACTCCGTATATTCCTCATCCATACCGAGCCGGTCATACTCGTGCTCACGGCTCCAGTCCTCCAGCTTGATGACGAGGTCGATGGCCTGGGTCTCCTTGACATGCTCCACGCCGTAGAGCGTCTTGACGTCGATGATCCCTATCCCGCGCAGTTCGATAAAATGCCGTGTCAGGTCCGGAGCGGAGCCCACCAGTGTGACGTCCGAGACCTTCCTTATGATCACCACGTCATCGCTCACGAGGCGGTGTCCTCTGCGGACCAGCTCAAGGGCGGCTTCGCTCTTGCCGATCCCGCTCTCGCCCATGATCAGCACGCCCTCGCCGTAGACGTCAACCAGGACGCCGTGCACGGAAATGCTGGGAGCCAGCTCCACGCCCAGCCAGCGGATGATCTCTGCCATGAAGTTGCTGGTCGTGCGCTCTGTAACCAGCGTAGGCACGCCGTACTTTCTCGCAATGTTCAGCATGCCCTCTGAGGGCTCGGTGAGTGTGGTGAAGATCACGCATGGGATCCCGCTGGAGACGAAGCGCTCGTAGATACGGGTCCTCTCCTCGTCAGGGAGCTGCATGACATATGAGTATTCCACATAACCGATGATCTGGACGCGCTCCTTCACGAAGTGGTCATAATACCCCGTGAGCTGGAGAGCCGGGCGGTTGATGTCCGGCAACGTCAGCTCAATCCCGTTCATATCGATCTCCGGGGTCAGGTTCTGGAGATCCAGGGCATCCGCTAATCTCTGTAGTGATACGACTGTTTTCATCGACTTCTTTTCCCTATCATAGTATTATAGTCGTTAACGAAATTATCTGCTGCGCAGAACCTTTCGTTTTCCCTATATGCAGTTAATCTAAGCAATTGCCTTCGGCAA
>CADCQE010000274.1 GCA_902803505.1 uncultured Lachnospiraceae bacterium
AAAAAAAGATGCAGGGAGAACCGTCCCCACTGCATCGTTTTTTGCCGCAAGAAGAACCGTCCCCACTGCAGCATTTTTTGTCGCAAAAAGAACCGTCCCCACTGCAGCATTTCTTACAGCTTCATCACCTCCGAGAATTTCGCCCCTTCCTTGACCTTCTGCGTCAGCTCCGCCAGCCTGGACGTGTCGCCGATCAGGATGACGCCGGTGAGGCGGTTGTGGACAAAGGTGTATTTCTCGTACTGCGCCCTGCGCTCGTCGCGGAGCTCTACTGTGCGGTACTGATTCTCGGGATTGCCGCCGTTGTCGCCGATGGAGAAGAGGCTCGTGCCCATGCCGTTGAAGCTGAGGGCCCCGTCGACGGTCTCGTAGCTCAGGTCGTCGCCCGCGGCGTTGCCGCCTGCGACCTTGCCCTGCTCCACGGACTGGCTCCAGAGGGCGTAATTGATCCCCTTGTATTCCGCGCAGTCGCCGGCAGCATAGATATCCGGCAGGCTGGTCTCCATCTTCTCATTGACGACAATCGAGCGCCCGATCTCTATCCCGGCCTCCTGCGCGAGCTCAAGGTTCCCCCTCACGCCGGTCGAGACGATGACGAGATCTGCGGGGAGCTCCGTCCCATCGGACAGGAGCACAGCGCCGGATGTGATCTCGGAAGTCCCGATGTTCGTATAGAGCTGCACGCCTGCATCCCGGATGATGCCCGACAGCACCTCCGACGCCGTCTCCGTCAGCTGGCGGGCCATGATGCGGGGAGCGGACTCCACCACGGAGACTTCTACATTTCCGCGCTTCAGCGCCCAGGCCGCTTCGAGGCCGAGCACACCGCCGCCGATGACCACGGCGTTCCGGATGGACGGTAGGAGCTTCTGCACCTTCCGGGCGTCCTCAATCGTGCGGATGGAGACGACCTTCTCCTGATCAGCCCCCTTGATCGGCGGCACGAAGGAATGGGCCCCTAGCGCATAGATCAGCTTATCATAGAGGATCGTCACGGGCGCGCCGTCGACCTCCGCCACGACAGACTTCTCCGCGGGATTGATCTTCGTCACGCGGGCCCCGAGAAGCAGGCTGATCGACTGCTCCTCATAGAAGGAGGCCGGTTCAATTGCAAGCATATCGCCTGTCATATCCGAGAGCATCGCCTTTGTCAGCATCGGGCGGTTATACGGCAGATGCTTTTCTTCGGAAATCATCGTGACGCCGCCTGTCTTGTCCCGCTCCCGGATGGCTTTGGCCGCTTCCAGCGCCGCCGCACCCCCGCCGAGAATCAGGTACTTCTGCTCTGTGTCATTTTTAAAATCACTCGGCGCATCGGCCGGCACGAAGTTCTCCTTGCCGACGCCGCAGACCGGGCAGACCTCGATGGAAGAATCGAAGATGGCTCCGCAGACCAGGCATTTTACAAGGCTTCTCGCTCCTGTCTTCTTCTTTCCTTCTTTCTTCAGGAGAACGCAGCCGAAATTGTATCCGAAATCATAGGCATCGGCGAGCTGGCTCCCGTCCGGCTTGAAGCGGACGCGGAAGCCGTCGAGTACATTCATGCGGACCTGGCGGAGGCGTTCCAGGATGTGCGGGACGCCCTCCCCGGACCAGCCGTAGGAGCCAAATGCACTGGCGAGCCGCCCTTTAAATACCGGCGGAAAGAGGCCCAGGGTCAGGTTGTAGACCGGCTCAAGCGCCTCCCCAAGAATCGTCGGCGTGCCGAAGAGATAGCCGTCTGCGGCAGCGAGATCCGCAGCGAGCTGCGTCTTGTCGTCAAATACCAGGTCGTAGCGGTGCACTTCGATCTCCCCGGCATCCATGACGCCCTTCGCGATCTCCTCGGACAGGCGCTTCGTATATCCGTAGGCGCTGACATAAGGCATCACGACGAGCTTCTTTTCTTTTTTCGCCGGCTCAGCGCACCAGGTATTGTACCAGTCAAAGAGCTCCTCAAAATGGGAGTCGTGCACGGGTCCGTGTCCGCAGCAGATAGTCTCGATCTCCAATCCCTCGATGCGCTTCAGTGCCGTGTTCATGTAAGGATAGGCAAATGGCCCGATTATGCAGTCAAAATAATACTTCGTCGCTTCTGCATAGGCCGCCTCGTCTTCCACGGCGGAGCGGAGGACGCCTTTGCAGGAATAGTGGGAGCCAAAGGAGTCGCAGGTAAAGAGCGTCTTGATCTCCGGCACGTAGGTGTACATCGTATCCGGCCAGTGCAGGTTCGGCAGGACCATGAATTCCAGGGTCTTGTCGCCGAGGCTCAGGTGATCATTCTCCTTCACCGCGATGCTGTTGAAATCGCGGTTCACGATGTGCTTCAGGAACTGGATCGCTGTCCCGGTGGCGACAATTGTGAGCGCAGGGTTGAGCTCCAGGAGCTTCTCCACAGTGCCGGCGTGATCCGGTTCCGTGTGGTCCATGATCAGATAGTCGATGTCCGTGATCTTCACCTCTGACTCAATGTAGTCGCGCATCTCGTCAAAAAATGCGAGCTTGGAGGTCTCAAAGAGAGCGGTTTTCTTCGAGCCCTTCAGGAGATAAGAATTATAGGAGGTGCCGTATTTGGTCTCCATGATGATATCGAACACCCGCAGGTCCGGGTCAAGAACGCCTGTCCAATAGAGATCCTGTTTGATTTGAAATGCCTGCATAACCGTTCTCCTTTTCTTTTTGTCAAATGGAATGAGCCGCCGCTGTTTTGATTACTGCTTCCGTCAGGAAAAATCCTTGATTGCAGATTGGCCGTGAATAGTAACTGTCTGCAAATGCGGGGTTTGTATTTTCTGACGAACAATATTATAGCACAGAAAGCGGGTCAGGGGACGGTTCTTCTGCAGCAATGAAAGCCGCAGAAATGGAAATGGAAAGAGAAGAGCGCCACGACTGAACCATTAGGAAAATCCTTCCATCCCCTGTCTGATCCGAATCTGTCCGAAGTCATTCGGAC
>CADCQE010000275.1 GCA_902803505.1 uncultured Lachnospiraceae bacterium
CGAGGCGGAACAGGCTGTCCTTGGTCACAGGTACCTTGTTCTCAACATCGGCATATCCGAAATAACCCTCATAGATGGTCTTGCCTCTCTGGGTGATCTGCATGGCGCATCCCTGAAGACCGCCGTCCACAAAACCCTGGAGAAGAGCATCAAGGTGCTTGAATTCTGCCATTGTTTCCTCCTGATTGTCATTTTAATCTGAAGCGTCCGGACGGCCGGTCGCCGTCCGAACGCTTGTGTTGATTGTGATCAGTCGCCGAGCAGGCAGCCGTAAGCTGCGGCTCTGACTCTGTGGTGGTGATAGAGCTCGTCGTTGGGCATCATATTGTGCATATAAACGATGGAGAGTTTGTCCACCGGGTCAGCCTCAGCCCAGGTGCCGGCGCCGCCGGTCCAGCCAAAGCAGCCGATGCGGCCATTGTGGCCGTATTTCTGAGTCATGAGGGTCCTGAAGCCGAGACCGTAGCCGTAGCCGGCCAGATAATCATTGGTGAAGTCGGGGAGGATCTCATCGCTCAGCTGGTTCTCATGGAGCATATTGACCGTGCCCTCGGAGAGGTATCTCTCGCCCTTGTAGGTGCCGCCGTTGGCCAGCATCTGCATGAATACAGCGAAGTCGTGCGGTGAGGAGAGCAGGTTGACCCTTGCTCCTGCCGGATGCACTGCGGGATCATAGCCTCTGTCGCCTTCCGGGCCCATGGCGATCAGTTCGCCTTCCGGAGTCCTTCTGTACTGGGTGACGAGATTCTCCTTGATGACGTCGTCGACAAGATAGGTCGCTGTCCTTGTGAGTCCGAGAGGATCTATGACTCTCTCCTTGAAGACCTCACGCAGGGGCTTGCCGGTCCAGGTCTCGATGAGAGCTCCGGTGATCTCGCTTCCGAAACCGTACTGCCAGTGTGTGCCGGGCTCGAACATGATCGGCACTTCGGCCATTGCGCGCACTTCTTCACGCAGGGTGGGATCCTTGTCATTGCCTTCCATGAGTTTCGCCATCTGACGGCTCATAGCGGCAAGGGTGGGATCGGTGGCATTGGGATTCGGGAACATGCAGTAGGGAAGTCCGCACATCATCGCAACGGCATTGCGGATGGTTATGGGGTGATCCACGGGTACCGCACGGACCGCATTATTCGAATCGCGGATGAATTTCTGGGTGTTTCTCCACTCGGGGAGGTATTCGTAGAGAGGATCCGAGAAGAGGAACTTGCCCTCTTCATAGAGCATGCCCAGGATCGCATATGTGAACAGCTTCGTTGTGGAAGCCTGACGGAAGACGGAGTCCCTGGTGATGGGCTTCTTCTCCGCGATGTTCGCGTATCCGGCATAGCTCTCAAACAGCACTTCGTCATTCTGGAGGATGGCGACTCCGCATCCGGGGTTCTTGCCCTCCTCGACGAAATTCTTGAGGACGTTCTCAAGTCTGGTGAAGTCTTTTGCCATGTTCTTTCTTTCCTTTCGGGTTGATGAGAATGCAGAAGTAATAAAACGGCCGGCGACCTTCGGCGTTTTACCTCTTGTCAGCCGGCCGGCTATTTCAGTTGTATTAGAATGTGACCTTCTGGGTTCCGAAGATGGTCATGTGCATCTTGAGGTAGTCCCTCGCCGCATTCAGTCCGGCGTTATTGAACATCATCATCATGGGGCGTCTGTCTTCCTCGATGAGCTTTTTCGCGAGCTCCAACTGGGCAGCGCCGCCGGCGATCTGGATGTAGGTCGCGAAGTTGACCTTGGAGATACCGGCTTTGATGGCGTCCTTGAACTGGTCCTCTCTCAGACCGGAGGAGCCGTGCATGACCAGGGGGTTCTTGGCAACGGCACGGATCTCAGCGATGCGGTCATAGTTGAGAACGGGTTCGGTTGCATAGTAGCCGTGAACTGTTCCGATGGAGATGGCGGTCAGGTCGCAGCCTGTGACTTCCTCATAGCGCACTGCATCTTCAACCTCGGTGTAGATGGCGCCATGGGAGTTCGGGTGTCCGCCGACGTGGCCGATCTCGCCTTCCACGATGCATCCGCAGGGATGAGCTGCCTCAACGACCTTCTTTACCAGAGCTGCGTTGTCGTCGAACGGCTGCTGTGAAGCGTCCAGCATGACGGAGGGCATTCCGCGTCTGAGAGCACGGATGCAGCCTTCGAATGTCGGGC
>CADCQE010000276.1 GCA_902803505.1 uncultured Lachnospiraceae bacterium
CAGATTCCGGGCTGGATGCTCGGGGTCGGAGGCAGTATCGTGGTGGGTAACTGTCTGGGGAAGAGGGACCTGGAAGGCGCTTCAAAGGTCTTCTCCTCCTGCCTGTTTGCAGTGCTTGTCTCCGATGCGGCGTTGATGCTGTGTTCCATTTTTGCAGAGCAGGTCGCCGTGCTGCTCACTGCAGGGAATGGCATCCTGACCGCAGATGTGGCCAATGTAGTCCGGGTAATGTTTCTGGGAACCCCTGTGGTCGGCATCTGTCTGCTGATGATGAATATCATGGCGGTGGATAACAATCCGGTGATGGCGACTGTCTATGTGGTCATTTCCAATGTGATCAATCTGATCTTCGATTATGTGCTGCTTTCCTTTACCGATATCGGGCCTGCCGGTTCTTTCATATCCTCGATTCTGGGCTATGGGATTGCCATGGTGGTCATCCCGGCTTATGTGCGCTCACCAAAGAGAATGCTGAAGCTGGTGAATCCGGTGAAGAAAGCCGGGGCATATTTTAAGCTGGCATTCATTACAGGCGTTCCGGCTCTCCTGTCCATCGTCTGTGAGGTGCTGCGCAACAGTGTCATGAATGTCATGATACTGAAATTCATAGGTGAAAACGGCGTTGCCATATACACGATCTGCCTCAATGTCGTCCTGATTGTGGAACTGTTTCTCGGCGGCATCATCGGGGCTATGGAGAAGATCGGCGGCGTCATCTATGGAGAGAAGGATTATTTCGGGCTGCGCTCCATTACGAAGAATATACTGCTGTACTCCTATTCGCTGCTTGCAGTGCTCATGCTTCTCCTGTTCCTGTTTGCCATGCAGGCTGCAAGGATGTTTGGCATCAACGACGGGGATCTTCTTTCGGCGGCGCAGACCGCTCTGCGCATTTTCTTCCTGGCCCTGCCCGGATATGTGTTCAACCGCTTTTTCATTTCCTACTATTCGACGACCGAACACAGTGGCTACGCCAACCTGATTACGATACTGGAATACTGCGGGGCTCTGCTTCCGGCTGTATTCCTCTGTTCTCTGATTGCCAGGATGACGGGGGCGGACACACTGAACTTCATGATGTGCGGACTGGTGGCCGGGGAGTTCATCACGGCAGTCGTCACGGTACTTGTCGTGAAGCTCCGCAACAAGGGCGAAGGGATTCTGCTGCTGCCTGATCGAAAGGAAGAAGTGCTGGATTTCTCGGTAGTTCCGAGTCTGGAGGAAACATCCCTCATTCCCCGTGAGATCATCTGTTTCTGCGAGGGCAAAGTGAAAAAGACACAGGCCAACCAGATGGCGGTGGCCGCAGAGGAGATGGCTGCCAACACGATCCGATACGGCGGCAGGAGCCTGAAGAGCGTTGATGTCATGCTGTCCATCTCCGATGACGGACTTGTGCTGAGGCAGCGCGATGACGGGATCCCCTTCGATCCGACAGACTATACATTTGACAGCGAACAGTATGAGTACAGTGGGATTGAAGCAATCCGCGCTCTGACGGACAAAATAACGTATCTTCGCATACTGGATTTGAATAATACGACGCTGGAAATCCGTTTACAGAAATAAATGCTTGCAAGCTTATATTTATTGAGAAGCAGGAGAACAGAAATTGGATACTTTCAGAGACCTTTATGAATCAAATGTGCGCGATCATCGTGATCACACTGCGGTACAGGATCCCGTGACGGGAGTCAGCCTGACGTACGGAGAGCTGGATGCCCTGGCGGGGAGGCTGGCTGCAAAGCTTCAGGCCGGAGGTGTTGGAAAGGGAGATGTGATTGCCGTTATATTGCCGCACAGCATTGATTTTATCGCTTCCATCCTGGCGGGGATGAAGCTTGGGGCGGCTTTTGCGCCCTTAAACGAATCGTATCCTCCCGACAGGCTAGCGTATATCTGCCGTGACTGTCAGGCAAAGGCGGTCATCACCCCGGATTACATGGGGGATGTGGCGGATTATTCCCTAGTCGAAGGGACCGCGCCGATTACACCTGAGGATGCGGCATTTCTGATCTATACATCCGGGTCTACAGGCAATCCGAAGGGTGTCCTGATCGATCACAGAACGCTCTTAGACAGCGCAAAGAGGACGATACAGTTCACCGGGTTCAACGGATCGGATGTGATCGGGCTTGGAGCTCCGTTCTTCTTCATCGCGGGATCTTTATTCCTGTTCTGCGGACTGTCTCTGGGATCGGTCAATGTCCTGATCCCTGTGTCCGCTATGCGCAATCCGGTGGAGCTTTCGAAGCTTCTGGCACAGTACCAGGTGACCGCAATCTTTATCAGCCCCAAAATGCTGCGCTTTTTCAAGACCTCCCCCAACTCGAGGCTGCGGGTGGTGCTTACTGCGGGCGAACGCCTGAGCGGGATCTATTCTGAAGAGTTTCAGATTATAAATGCTTACGGCCTTTCCGAGTCCTGTGCAAGTGCGCTGGGATTCTATCTTGACAAGGCTTATGACAACACGCCGATCGGCAGGCCGATAGGAGACATAAAAGCCTATCTTCTGAATGAGGAAGGGGAGGAGGCTGAGGAAGGAGAACTCTGCCTGACCGGGCTTCTTGCGCGCTGCTATCTCAATCACCCGGAAGAAAGCGCAAGGACCTTCATACCGAATCCCTTCCGGGAGAAGGACGGCCATCCCGTGATGCTGAAGACCGGCGACCTGGCCCGTGTTCTGCCGGATGGGAATTTCCTTTTCCTCAATCGGAAAGACTGGATGGTCAAGATCAATGGCCAGCGCGTGGAACCCGGGGAGATTGAGGCTGCGCTTCGCGGGGCCCCCGGGATCCTGGATGTGGCGGTGAAGGATTTTACGGACGATTTCAACACATATCTTGCCGCCTATTATGTGTCGGAGAAAGAAATAGCGGAAGAAGAGCTGCGGCAGTTCCTCTCGAAAACCCTGCCGGCATATATGATTCCTGCCTTTTTTGTGCGGCTTGAGAACCTGCCGGTCAACGACAATGGCAAGGTGGACCGGGGGAAGCTTCCAAAACCGGAGCAGAAGACAGCGGGAGAAGACGCAGATGCCGCCCGCGGGCTGACTGCCCTGGAGCAGGAACTCCTGGATGTCTGTGCAGATGTACTTGGCGGCAGGAGAGTGGCCGTGGCTGCCCCGCTGACCGAGGCAGGCCTTACTTCTGTCTCGAGTGTGCAGCTTATGACTTTGCTGGTACAGAAATACGGCTGGAGTCCGGACGTGTCGGGCCTGCTGCGCAATAGGAGTCTTCTGGATATCGAAAATGCGCTGGTGGCACACTGGCGCAAAGGAAGCCAGACGCAGGCAGCTTCGGACACGGCCGCAGAGGCTGTGCTCAGAGCTCCCCTCACTCAGACCCAGCTGGGCATCTATCTGGAGTGCCGCATGGACGAGACCAGCGATAAATACAAGCTTCCCCTCCTGCTGAAGGTGGGGCCGGATGCCGATGAGGAGCGCCTTGCTGCGGCGATCCGGGCCGCAGTGGAGGCTCATCCGGCCATGAAGAGCTCGATCGAGCCGGATAAGGCTTCTGTGGCGGTGATGGTCGCACATCCCGACCTGGAATGGGAGCTTCCTATAGAGCATTCAGACCTGGACGATGCACAGCTTAGAACCAGCCTGTCGGGGGAACGGATCCTGTTCAATATGCGGCACGCCCCGCTGTTCAGGATCAGGATCATTCGCAGTAAGAATTCCGTGTATCTGTCCATGGTGTTCCATCACATCCTGATGGACGGAACTTCGGTGGCAGTGCTGATGGAAGACATAGAGAAGGCCTATCAGGGCGGGACACTGGAGAAGGAGAGCTACTCCTCCCTTCAGCTCTGCCTGGATGAGAAGAAGCGCCGCAGCAGTGACGAACTTCCGGCGGCAAAAGCGGTGTACGAAGGGATTTTCAGCGGTGTCAGTCTCGACTCCCTGCCCGCCCCGGAGAAATCCTCCGGCAAGAAGGGAACAGGGAAGGCGGCGGCTGTGCTGTGCCCCCTCACGGATCTTTCCGCAGAGGATGTGACTGCTTTCTGCAGCGCAAACCAGATGACAGAGAATGCGCTGTTCACTTCGGCCTTCGCCGTCCTTCTGGCCCGAATGGGCGGCTGCGAGGAGGCGCTCTTTACCTCCATCTATAACGGCAGAACACGGATGGAGACCCTGCGCATCATGGGCATGCTGGTCAAGACCTATCCCATCTACGTCACCTGTGAGAAGGACAAGAGGGCAGCGGACTTTGTTCGCTCCGTGCAGAAGCAGATCCGGGAGCTGACCGCCAATGACCTGTATTCCTTCGAAGAGGCGGTTCACGATTTCGGCGTGAATGCCGATATCCTGTTTGCCTATCAGGGAGATACATTAAGCGAATTCACTCTGGCAGGGCAGACAGCGGAGAAGATCGACCGTCCTCTGGAGGATGCCATGGAGCCCTTGAGTGTCGACGTGTGGAAGAAGGACGGCGCATACTCCGTTTCCTTCGAATACCGTGAGGACATGTATACCGAAAGCCAGATCAGATGGATGGCAGACATCTATGGGATGCTGGTCCGCGGACTGATGGAGAGGGAAACCCTTGGACAGATCTCATTGGTTTCCGCCAAGGCAGACTCTTTCCTGCGCGGGATCAATGATACAGGAGTCGGCGTCCCCTTCCGCCCGGTTCAAAGACTGATCGAGGAAGAGGCCGCAGAGCATCCTGAGCGCCTG
>CADCQE010000277.1 GCA_902803505.1 uncultured Lachnospiraceae bacterium
CGACACACCGCAGAACCTCTATGATCATCCCTGCAATCAGTTCGTCGCCGGATTCATCGGATCTCCGCAGATGAACTTCATGGATGCCAAGGTGAAGGTGAACGGCAATGACGTCAAGGTGATTGTCGGCGACAACGAGCTTCAGGTTCCGGCTGACAAGGCGAAGAACATCATCGCCGGCGGCTATGACGGCAAGACCATCGTCATGGGCATCCGTCCTGAGAACGTCCACGATGAGGAAGCTTTCATTCAGGCGAACCCGAATTCCAAGATCTCCGCTCCGGTCCGCGTATACGAGCTGCTCGGCGCAGAAGTGTTCCTGTATTTCGATTTCGCAGGCTCCCAGATGACAGCCCGCGTCAATCCCAGGACTACGGCTCGCGCCGGTGACACAGTCACCTTCGCCCTGGATATGGAGAAGACCCATTACTTCGACAAAGAGACACAGAAGACGATCGCTGACTGATCAGCTTCGAAGGTACATACAATGGAGGGCTGCCGGATCCGGCGGCCCTCTTCTTGACTTTCCTCCGGACAGTGTTTACAGTAGGCTGTAGCGGGAGGGGCCGTAAATAGTAAGCATTCATGAAACGGTCTGCCTTAAGTGATATGCTTATGGACGAGAAGAAATGGAAAATTGAGTTTCGTTACTATGAGAAGCCTGCCAGCGGCTATATTCTTCCGAAGCTGGGACAGGGATGGGAGATCCATTACGGGGCGGATACCCCGGATACGCTGCATTACCACAACCTCTTTGAGTTCGGATATTGCTACCACGGCAGCGGCACCCTGACGATCTCTGATCAGGAGCACCGCTATCACGACAACTGCTATACGGCGATTCCGGCCAATATTCCCCACACAACCGAGAGTGATCCGGGGAGCATCTGCAAATGGGAGTTCCTCTTTGTAGACATGGCCTCCTTTATCCGGAACGAGATGAAGGGGCTTCATATGTCCCCCGAGGACCTGCTCTCCGTCGTGGATGCCCACGGCACCATGAAGACGATGGAGCATCACTCCCGGATGGGCACGCTGATCCGCCTGATGATTGAGGAGTGCCGCGGCAGCGGGGAATATTATGAGGAGAGCCTGAAAGGCTATCTGAGGGCCGTCGTAATTGAACTGATCCGCCTGTCTGAGGAGCGCAGGCTCAGATCCCTTGGTTCCCGCTACGAGCGGTATATTGCACATACGCTGGATTACATCGGCAAGCATTTTCATGAAGATCTCAGTATCGAGGACCTCGCGAAGGTCAGCGGGCTGAGCGAGAGCCATTTTCGAAGGGCTTTCGAAGAGAGCACGAACATGCGGCCGGTAGAATATCTCAACATGATCCGCATTGAGGCGGCCTGCCGCATGCTCCTTAAAGAAGACCTTGCGATGACCGATGTGGCATACCGCGTGGGCTTTCAGACCTCCTCCAGCTTTAACCGCAATTTCAAGCGGCTCACCGGCACGACGCCGCTGCAGTGGAAGCTCCGTGCGATCCGCGAGGGCGGGATAAAGAAGGGACTGAACATCCGGGCGATGAAGGGGTGGGAAGTGGAAGACTGGATCAATTCCGCCAATCCCAGGAAGAATGCGACAGACACAGGCGCGAGAGGCCGTGAATAGTAAGAAAAAAGAGGCAACAGATGCATCCGAAACGAACGATTTATGTCAGCAGAAAAAGAAAGAGTGCGGCGGGGCTGCTGTCCATTCTGATGATTGTGTTTGCAGTGCTCTTCCTGATTGCGGGGATCCTGCTCTCCAGAGGGTTTTTTCTGCCCTGCTTCTTGATGACCGGGCTCTATTTCCTCTATGACATCCTGTCAAAGCGAGACTATGAGTACATCCTTGAGAACAACATCCTCGAGATTGATCTCATCCGGGGGAAGCGCTTCCGCACCGAGGCGCATGTGATTGACTTGCAGAATCTGGTGGTGCTCGCGCCCCATGACCACGAGGCCGTGGCCAAGTACCGGAAGGGCGCTTCCTCGGGGAACATTCGCAAATATGACTACACATCTTACGATGATGCCGTTCCCTATTACACGATGATCGCCTATGAGAATAAGAAGCCGGTGAAGCTCCTGCTGGATCTGGACGACGCCTTTCTGGCGCAGCTGAAGCAGGACTATCCGGAGCGGGTGTATCGCTGAGAGGGAAATAGACATACACGGCGTATTACAATTATTTGGGCCGATAACGATTAAGCACCGAATTATGATTGAAAATGCATGTTTTTAGGCCGAATATGTTAACAAATGCCTCAAGGATATTGGTAGGATTGCTACAGAACAGCGATCCTGCCATTTTCTTTTTGAGCGGATTGCACAACTCCACAACAGATAACAGGAGGTATATAAGAGATGAAGAAAAAAATGATGTCACTTGTCCTCACCGGTGTGATGGCTGTATCTATGGTAGCGACAGCTGCTCCCGCGATGGCGGCAGAAGGCTCCGCAACAGGCGATCACACACTGTCCGTCTTCGCCTGGGATGCGAACTTCAATATTCCGGCCCTGAAGGCTGCTGAGGCTGACTATCAGGCAAATGTGGACCCGGATTTCGTCCTGAATATTGTTGAGCAGTCCGCTTCCTCAGATGTTGAGAACGCCGTGACCCTGGCAGCTTCTTCCGGCGACTACAGCCAGCTTCCTGACATCGTTCTCTTCCAGGATCACTACATCCAGAAGTATGTGGCGGATTACCCAGACGCATGGGTTGCCCTTGACGACATCGAGATCGACTGGAGCGACTTCGGAGAAGAGAAGCTCTCTTACTCCACCATCAATGACGTTCATTACGGTGTTCCGGTAGACAACGGCACAGCGATCTTCGCTTACAGAGTGGACCTCCTTGAGGAGTGCGGCTACACCATCGACGACCTGACAGGCTGCTCCTGGGATGAGTTCATCGAGATCGGCAAGAAGGCCTATGAGACCACCGGCAAGTACCTCCTCTCCATGGACGGCAGCGGCAACGACCTTCCTTACATGCTCCTTCAGGCAGAAGGCGCTTCTCAGTTCAAGGACGGCGAGCCCTATATCACTGAGAATGAGACCATGGTTCAGATCATCGAGAAGATCGTGGAAATGATCCAGAGCAACGTCCTTTACCTCGGCAATGACTGGTCCGACTACACAGATCAGACCATCATCGGCGACATGGTGGCAGGCGTCATGAACGGCAACTGGATCATCCCGACCATCGAGCAGGTTCCCGAGAACAGTGGAAAGTGGGAGATCACAACACTTCCGACTCTCGAAGGCGGCAAGGAAGGCTATGCATCCAACGGCGGCTCCTCCCTCTACATTACAGGCAACTGCCAGAACGTAGACCTTGCGAAGGACTTCCTCGCAAAGACATTCGGCGGCTCCACAGCTACTTATGATGCAGCGCTTAAGGACGGCGGCGTCATCACCTGCTGCATCTCCGCAGGCCAGTCCGACGTCTACAATGAAGGCGTAGAGTACTTCAACGGCCAGCCGATCTACACCACGATCGTTGAGATGGGCTCCCATGTTATCCCGGTCGAGCAGAACGACTATCACTACACCTGCCGTCAGTACATCGGCTCTGCGATCCAGCAGATCCTTGAGGGCGCGGATGTGGAATCAGCTCTCGCTGATGCAGAATCCCAGCTCAGATTCGCAATGGGCCTGTAATTCATTCAACTGACTGCTCCGTATAAGACCAGTAAAGCTATAAATAACAGTACTGTTTTTATGAGAGAGGCGGGGAACGGTTTTTCCGTTTCCCGTCTCTTGCTATTCGAGGGAGGCTTAGAACTCTATGAACAAGAAGAAAATGGGCCTGGTGGCGAAGCAGAATGCCGCAGGCTGGGTGTTCCTCGCTCCTGCATCCATCATGATCTTCATCATGAGCTTCTATCCGATGGTGGAGGCATTTATTACCTCCTTCAAGACCGGATCGAGCGCTAACATGCAGTGGGCGGACCCTATTACCTATAACTATACGCGTATGTTCCAGGACAAGCTCTTTATGACTTCCGTCGGAAATACGTTCCTTTACCTGCTGATCCAGGTCCCCATCATGCTGGTCCTGGCGATTCTGCTGGCGCAGCTCCTCAACAACAAGGATCTGAAATTCAAGGGGGTCTTCCGGACCTGTGTCTTCCTTCCCTGCGCCACGGCTCTTGTGTCTTACGCCCTGATCTTCAAGTCGCTCTTTGCGACGCAGGGCCTTGTCAATTCCGTCTTCGTGTCCCTTGGCATTTTCAAGGAGAACTTCAACTTTCTGGGCACGGCGTGGAGTGCGAAGATGGTCATCATCATCGCCCTGATCGGGAGATGGACAGGCTACAATATGGTCTTCTATCTGGCGGGTCTGCAGAACATCGAGTACTCGGTTTATGAGGCCGCCAAGATCGACGGCGCGAACGGCTGGAAGACTTTCTGGGGCATCACGGTCCCGCTTCTCCGCCCGGTCATCATCATGACCTTCATTATGTCCATCAACGGCACGCTGCAGCTCTTCGACGAGTCCGTCAACCTGACGAAGGGCGGCCCGGCGAACGCGACCATCACGATGTCGCATTACATTTACAACAACTCCTTCGGCCAGGGCGTCGCAAACTTCGGATATGCCTCCGCGATGGCATTCTTTGTATTCATCCTGGTTGCGATCCTCGCTGTGATCAATCTGAAAGTAGGTGATACCCGTGACTGAGAAGAAGAATAAATCTGCGATTCAAAGGCGTCTGATTCCGACTTATATCTTTCTGGTGATCTGGTCACTTTTTTCCGTGTTTCCGCTCTATTGGATGATCACGGCGGCCACGAACAATACGGTGGACGTCGCCCGCGGTAAGATTGTGTTCGGCACCTACGCGGTGGAGAATTTCAACAACCTGATCAAGAGCCAGAACCTCTGGGGCGCTATGGGGAATTCCTTCCTCTACGCAATCGTCCAGACCGTGCTCTGCCTCCTGATCTGCTCCCTCGCCGGCTTCGGCTTCGAGCTGTATCACGACAAGGCCAAGGACGTCCTCTTCGGCATCCTCCTCCTTGCGATGATGGTTCCCGGCGTGGCGACGATGATCCCGCTCTTCAAGATGATCTCGGGAGCGAAGCTTCTCAATACGGTATGGGGCTTCATTCTCCCGGCCGTCGCGACTCCGTTCATGATCATGATGTTCCGCCAGAACTCGAGAAACTTCCCGGTGGATATCATGGAGGCTGCCCGGATCGACGGGCTCAGTGAGTTCATGATCTTCTTCCGGATGTATCTCCCGGTCATGAAGTCCACGTATGCGGCAGCGGCCGTCATCGTCTTCATGAACGCCTGGAATTCCTACCTGTGGCCGAAGGTTGTCCTGACGAATCCCAAAGCCCAGACGATGCCGATGCTGATCGCGAACATCGCTTCCGGCTACACCCTTGACTACGGCATGATGATGATGGGCGTCCTGTTCTGCTCACTGCCGACGATGATCATCTTCTTCATTCTGCAGAAGCAGTTCGCAGAAGGTATTACGGGCGCTGTCAAATAAGCGGTCCGTTCCATTTTTAAGAACTACATTTTCTGGCGGGCGTCAAAGCCGCGCGGGATTCCTCTCTGCCCGGGTGACCCCGCCATCTCTTTACACTTTTTTATTCCATGAGGTGCATAATATGGCTGAATTTCGCTTCGGGATTGTCAGCGATCCCAGGATTTATCAGGAGAACCGTCTCCCGGCCCATTCTGACCACCGCTTCTTCCGCGGCGAGGTCACATCCGATGAGTCCGACTGCCGTCTGGACCTGAACGGAACCTGGAAGTTCGCTTATGCAGAGAATCCGGGTGCTGCAGCTCCGGACTTTTACAAGAATGACTACGATGTGAGCACTTGGGCGGACATCCCTGTTCCCGCCCACATCCAGATGCAAGGCTATGACGTGCCCGCTTATGTAAATGTCCAGTACCCCTGGGATGGACATGAATCGATCGAGCCGGGCGAGATTCCAAGCCATTTTAATCCCACTGCCAGCTATGTGAGGTTCTTCACGGTGCCGGCCTGGATGAAGGGAAAGCGCACGATCCTGTGCTTCCAGGGTGTGGAGAGCGGATTCGCGCTCTGGGTAAATGGCGCTTACATCGGCTACAGCGAGGACTCGTTTACGCCGTCGGAATTCGACGTGACGGAGTATCTCCGGGAAGGCGAGAACCGCCTGGCCGTGCGGGTCTTTAAATGGACGGCGGGCAGCTGGTGCGAGGACCAGGATTTTTACCGCTTCTCGGGAATCTTCCGGGATGTCTTCCTCTACGCCGAGCCCGAGGTCCATATCCGGGACCTGAAGGTGCTCACACTCCTCGATGACGCTTATGAAAATGCCGTCCTCCGCCTTGAGATCCTTGCCTCTGACGCCGGACAGGCCAGGATCAGCTTGTCGGAGGAAGGCCGCTGCATTTTTGATGAGAAGCGGGAGCTGGGGACGAGTGCGGAGTATGAGTTCCCTGTCGCCTCTCCGAAAAAATGGAGTGCGGAGGAGCCCTTCCTCTATGATCTCAGGATCGAGGTCTTCGGTGAGGACGGGGCGCTGAGAGAGACAGTGGTGGAGAAGGTGGGCTTTCGCCGTTTCGAGATGAAGGACACCATGATGCACTTGAACGGAAAGCGCATCGTCTTCAAGGGCGTCAACCGCCATGAGTTCAGCTGCACCAGCGGGAGAGTGATGTCAGAAGAGATCACCCGCAGGGACATCATTACGATGAAGCGCAACAATATCAACGCGGTCCGCACCAGCCACTACCCCAACCAGACCCACCTCTACCGTCTGTGCGATGAATTCGGGCTCTACGTTATCGATGAGACGAACCTTGAGACCCACGGGGCCATGGACGCGATCGGGGCAGGCTTTAAAGACATCAGCTTTGCCGTGCCCGGAGACAGGCCCGAGTTTCTTGAGCTGGTGCTGGACCGGGCCAGGAGCATGCTGGAGAGGGACAAGAACCACCCCTGTATCCTGATCTGGTCCTGCGGCAATGAGTCTTTCGGGGGCCGGGACATCTACGAGATGTCGGAGCAGTTCCGCCGTCTGGATCCCACGAGGCTCGTCCACTATGAGGGGATCTACCATGACCGCCGGTACAACGCCACCAGCGATATGGAGAGCACGATGTACGCGCCGGTGCGGGAGATCAAGGAGTTTCTGGCCGAGCACCGGGACAAGCCCTACATCAACTGCGAGTACACCCATGCCATGGGCAATTCCTGCGGCGGCATGCACAAATACACAGAGCTGGCCTACACCGAGCCCCTCTTCCAGGGCGGATTTATCTGGGACTACGTGGACCAGTGCGTCGCACTCACGGACCGGTACGGCACCGCTTACATGGGCTACGGCGGAGACTGCGGGGAGAGACCGACGGACTACAGCTTCAGCGGAAACGGCATCGTCTACGGCAGCAACCGCGAGCCTTCGCCGAAGATGCAGGAGGTCAAGTACAATTACCGGAATATCAGCGTAAGCTTTGAGGAAGCGGCGAAGACATTTACCGTGACGAACCGGCATCTCTTCGTCAACACGGACCGCTTCAGCTGCCAGGTCGCTCTTGCCAAAGACGGCGTGACGATTGCGGAACAGACGGGGCGCATCAGCGTGGAGCCCCTGTCGAAAGGAACCTTCCCCATTCCCCTGGAGATTCCTGCGGAAGAAGGCGAATACACCATCACCGTGTCCTTCCGCCTGAAGGAGGACACGCCTTGGGCGAAGGCCGGGCATGAGCTGGCATACGGCCAGACAGTGTTCGGCAGGATGGCAGAACGGGAGATCCGGAAAGCGAAGAGCCTGGTTGTGACGAAGGGCTGGCAGAATGTGGGCGTTCGCACGGAAGATTTCGAAGCCCTCTTCTCCACCCGCGCCCACGGACTTGTCTCCTACAAGTACAAAGGCAGGGAGATGCTAAAGCGGCCGCCCCGCCCGAATTTCTGGCGCGCGCCCACGGACAACGACGTCGCGAATTTCATGCCCTTCAGGAGCGGCCAGTGGCGCGGGGCCGGGCAGTATGCGGCCACCCGCAGCCCTGAGAGTTTGTGGGGAGAGCTCTGCCAGGTCGAGGAGTCCGGAAGAAGTGTGAAGATTACCTACACCTACCATCTTCCCACGATCCCCGCAAAGGAATGCCTGCTCGTGTACGAGGTCTTCGAGGACGGCGAGATCGCCGTGACCCAGTCAATGGAGGCCAGTGCAGAGGTGGGCGAGCTCCCCGAATTCAGCACGATGTTCGTGATGGATGCGGATTATGAGCGCGTGAAGTGGTACGGCCTGGGGCCCGATGAGACCTATGCGGACCGCTGCCATGCAAAGCTAGGCATCTATGAAAATGCTGTAACCGACAATGTGGCGCAGTACCTCGTGCCCCAGGAGTGCGGCAATAAAGTGGGTGTCCGCTATGCCTCCGTGACCGACCGGGAGGGGAAAGGACTGCTCTTTACCATGAGTCCGGCCGGAAGTGCCGCACTCGATCCTTCCGGAGCGGCCGGAGGCCTCAGCTACGCGGCGGATGAACAGATGCTCGCGGCGGGCGGCCTGCAGTTCTCCGCTCTCCCGTATACTCCGAATCAGATGGAGGAGGCCACTCACAGCAACGAACTGCCGCCCGTTCTCGACACGGTTGTGCGCGTCGGGCTGCAGATGGGCGTGGCCGGCGACGACACCTGGGGCGCGCTGGTGCACCCCGAGTACCGCATCGACAATACGAAGGCGGTGGAGATCCGATTCCGCTTTAGGGGAATCGGCTGAAAGAACGGGTCAGAAGGGCGAAACCGTCCCTCTGACCCATTTTTCTTGTCTTCTTCACAATTTTAGATTATTCTTAATAGAAGAATCTGAAATAATAATTGGAGACATTATGACATTCACAGATCCATTGTTTTTATGCTGCCTGCTGGTGGCAGTATTGCTCTATTACCTGCTGCCGCTCTTTGTGAGACCGTACCTGCTGCTGGCCTTAAGCGTGGCATTCTACCTGACCTGGGGCGTGGAGCAGCTGTATTTTATTCTCGCTGCCGCTGCCATTGGCTGGGTATGGGGGCTTCTGCTTCAGGCTCTGGTGCCAGCGGGAGACAAAAAAGCCAGGATCACGGGAGGCAGGAAAGCCGGGAGGATACTCCTGCTCCTTCTCGGGATCCTTCTTCTGGTCGGAATGTGGGTGTATGCGAAATATGGGGAGGAGATCCTGACGCTGATGAAGGATGCTTCCTTCTCCCTGAATCTCCGCCTGATCGTACCTCTTGGAATCTCCTACTATACACTCTCTGTGATCGGCTATATGGCAGACGTCTATCTCCGGAAGATTGAGGCGGAGAAGAACCCCATTGCCTTCCTGATGTTCATGTTCTATTTCCCGAAGATCCTGCAGGGACCTATCGACAACTACAGGGACCTCGGACCGCAGCTGAAGGTGGGACACCGGGCGGACTACAAGGGCTTCTGCTTCGGAGCCCAGCTCCTGCTCTTCGGACTCTTCAAGAAGATTGTGATCGCAGACAGACTGTCGGTCTTTCTTGGAAATATCTTTGCGGACAGCTCAAAGGTATCGGGATCGATCCTGGTGCTGGCCCTGCTTCTCCGCCCGCTGGAGCTGTACTGCGATTTCTCCGGCTGCATGGATATGGCGGAGGGCATCTCAGAGCTCTTCGGCATCCACATGGCGGAGAACTTCAAGAGGCCCTTCTTCTCAAGGACGGTTCCGGAGTTCTGGCGCAGATGGCACATCACGCTGGGAAACTGGTTTAAGAATTACGTCTACATGCCGCTGGCCGTGTCGAAATTCATGATCAAGCTGGCAAATTGGTTTCGGAAGACCCTGGGAAAGCGGGCCGGGAGGATCATCTCCGTGGTCATTCCCCTCTTTGTCGTCTGGGTGCTGACCGGGCTCTGGCACGGAACGGGAGTCAGCTACCTGATCTGGGGCCTCTATTGGGGCGTGCTGATCATCCTGTCCACCATCTTTGCGCCTGAGTTTACGAAGCTCAGAAAGCGCATGAAATGGGAGGAGAAGGGGGGCGCCTACCACGCGCTTCAGATCATCCGGACCTATCTGCTCTTCGCGGTCGGCAGATGGATCACACTGGAGTCGGGTCTGGAAGTGCTGGACCGGATCCGCGATTTCAAGGAATTCCAGATTGGGGATCTGTTCAACTACTCTTCTTTGTTCCAGTTCGGGCTGTCCGAGAAGCAGTTCCGCGTCATGGTTCTGTCTCTTGTGATGCTCTTTGTATTCAGCCTGCTTCAGGAGCGGGGGAGCGTGAGGGAGCGGGTCGCTGCCTTTGCCCTGCCGGTCCGGTGGGTGCTCTATCTGGGCTTCATTTTCTTCGTGATCATCTTTGGCTATTACGGGCCCGGCTATGATGCGGCTTCGTTTATCTATATGCAGTTTTGAGCTGCCTTCATTGCGAATGAAGTGAGGACTTGTCTTATGAACTTTCACACATTTCGAATCAGATTCCTGCACGCAGGAGTTCTTCTTTTTGCACTGCTCCTTCTGCTCCTTCCCCGGCAGGAGGCGCAGGCGGCCTCCAAGGGCTCCATTTACCTGAAGGAGAAGAAAGTGACGATGATCCAGTGCGAGCACCATCGCCTGAAGCTCAAAGGGGCCGTATCCTCTGCGGTGAAATGGAGCTCATCGGATCTGTCGGTGGCCGAGGTGTCCTCTACGGGACGTGTGCATGCCCTCAAGAGCGGCAGATGCAGGATTACTGCCACATACAAAAAAAAGAAATATGTCTGCAAGGTGACGGTCAGGGAGCTGGCTCTGTCTGAGACCTCTGTATGTCTGGTGAGGGGCCGGCAGGTGAAGCTCAGCTTCAACAGCAGATATGCCTCGAAGGCCTCCTGGAAGAGCACGAATCCCAAGGTCGCGTCTGTGGATGAGACGGGACGCGTGCAGGCGATCACCAGCGGCAGCTGCGAGATCCAGGGCAGATGGCGCGGTGTCACTCTCTCCTGCGCGCTGGAAGTCCTTTCGACCAGCAAAGACAACCTGGAGAAGAGCTACTCCGCAGATGAGAAGAATTATGGCAAGATCGTGCTGGCAGGGAGCTCTTCCCTGGATCTGTGGAACAGCTCGCCGCAGGCCTTCGAACCCTATGAGATCATCAACATGGCCATGGGAGGGACGCGGACCACGCAGTGGCTGGGGTGGTATGAGAGCCTGATCGTGCGCTACAGGCCATCGGCTGTCGTGGTCTACGTCGGAGCGAATGACCTCAACAGTGCCAGGACCGTAGGGGAATTAAATATGTCCAATACGATCTCACTGCTGAAGAAGCTGAAGCGGGATCTTGGGGACGTCCCCATCTTCTATGTCGGGATCTGTCCCTGCTATTGCAGAAAGGGCGCGTGGAGCGTGATCCGGACCTCCAACACGATGGTGCAGCAGTACTGCAGCCTGACGAAGAATGTATACTATCTGGATCTCCCCTCTGCGGTCTGCCTTGCGGACGGCACGCCGAATCCGGAGTATTTCCTGTCGGATCTCCTGCACCCCAATGCGAAGGGCTATGAGATCTGGAAACAAGTTGTCGCCGGCGCTGTCAAGAAAGAGCTGGACAAGCGGGCAGAGGCGGCGGAAGATGCTGTATCTTAAGGAGCACTTGACATGCTGGAATTAAGCGGAATCTCGCTCAGATGCGGAGGCGGTGAGGCGCTTCTGGCCGGGAAGCTCAGCAAATTGCTGCGCATGGAACATGTACCTTACCGCATCGTGAGGCATTCGATAGATGCCAGAAAGAAACCGGAGCTCTTTGACGTCTATTCCGTCCAGGTGGATTTGGGAAATGCGGAGAAGGAGAGGCTCCTCCTTAAGCGCCTCCATCTGCGCGGCCTCCGTGAGGTGGAGAGCAGTGCCTATAGATTTCCGGATACAGAAGAAGGCAGTCCCCGCCTCCTGCACCGCCCCCTGGTGATCGGCAGCGGCCCGGCGGGGCTTTTTTGTGCGCTCACTCTGGCCCGGCAGGGATACAGGCCCCTGCTCCTGGAGAGAGGGAGACGGATGGAGGAGCGGGTGCTCGACGTAGAGCGCTTTTTTGCAGGAGGGAAGCTGGATCCCTCCTCCAATATTCAATTCGGGGAAGGTGGGGCAGGGACCTTCTCGGATGGAAAGCTCACGACAAATGTGCGGGACCGGTACGGAAGGAAGGACTATGTGCTCCGGGAATTCGTCGAGGCCGGGGCCCCGCAGGATATCTGCTATGAGAATCTCCCGCATATCGGGACAGACCGCCTCCGGGGGACCATTGTGCAGCTGCGGGAGAAGCTGATCCGCCTGGGAGGCGAGGTCCGCTTTGGGTGCCTGGTGAAGGATTTTGCTATAGAGCAGGGCCGGATCCGGGGCGTATATGTGGAGGAGCGAAGTGAGACGGGGCAGGCAGAAAGCTCATTTCTGGAGTCAGAAGTGGCAGTGCTGGCTGTCGGACACAGCGCAAGGGATACGTTCCGCTGCCTGCTGGGGCACGGCGTCTCCATGAGTCAGAAGGACTTTGCCCTGGGCTTCCGCGTCACCCATCCCCAGAGCATGATCAATCAGCAGCAATACGGCGTTTCGGCAAAAGAAGAGCTGGAGAAGCTCCGGCTCCCCTCCGCGAGCTATAAGCTGGCCGCCCACCTGCCCTCGGGGAGGGGCATTTACAGCTTCTGCATGTGTCCGGGCGGCTACATCGTCAACGCGTCTTCGTCAGAAGGGGAGCTGGCTGTCAACGGCATGAGTGACTACGCCCGGGATTCCGGGCGGGCAAACAGCGCGATCGTGATGACTGTGGGAGAGAAGGAGTTTGGAAATGCCGGGCCCCTGAGCGGCATGCTGTTTCAGGAGAAATTGGAGAAGCGCGCCTATGAGCTTGCCGGCGGCCGGATTCCGGTGGAAGTCTTCGGGGACTTCGCCCGGGCTCTGTCCGAAGGGACCGGGGAGAAGGAACTGGCAGGAGACATGGCAGAACCTGCCTTGCGGGAGCTTAGCGAAGAAGAGGCGGAAGAACTCTGCCTGAAGGGCAGGAGCGCCTTTGCCCCGCTGCACACTCTCCTGCCGCGGGATATGGCAGAGGACTTCATTGAAGGCATGGGCATCTTTGACGGGATCCTGCCGGGCTTTGCCGGAGCCGGGGCTTTTGTCTGCGGCCTTGAGAGCCGCACCTCTTCCCCGGTGCGCATCGAGCGGGATGCCGCATTCTCCTCCAATGTCCGCGGGCTCTATCCCTGCGGGGAAGGGGCCGGCTATGCGGGGGGCATTATGTCCGCCGCCATCGACGGAGTCAAGGTTGCGGAAGCAATCGGGAGGAGTTATTTCCCCTGAATGACAGTGCGGACCGCGTCGATCATCTTCAGGACATCCAGGGAGCAGTTCTCGGAATAGAGAATACCGAAATTGCTCTTATAATCCCAGTTCACCTGGCGGTGGCGGAGCAGCATGTGGCCCATGTGCCAGATATCATAGGTGAAGATACAGGAGGTATTGCCCTGGCACTGATAGTAGAGATCCGGGCAGTACATCTCGAAGTCTTCGATGTGGATGGAGGGATAGTGCTCGCTTACTTCCGCCCGGAATTCATCGGCGGCTTTAAAGAGGCCCTGCCGCGGGACCAGGATGTTTCGGCCCTGCAGATCCTCCATGCAAAGAGGGGGAAGGGAGGCGTCATCGTCTCTTGGATTTTCACCTTCTGCGATCACCACCTGCGCATCATCCAGCTTCAGGCCCTGAAGATGACAGGCTTTCAGGAGCTGCTCATCGTAGACGGCGAGGACCATGTCACTGTCCTGCCCCAGGGTTGTAAGTGAGCGCATCACGCCTTCTTTTGAGCAGTCAAATGTGGTGAAGCGGCATTTGAGCTCAGGTACGATCTTCTGAATAGACGGCCAGAGGGATACAAGCGGCTGAACCAGTGTCAATGCGGATACACCGATGCGGACCACGTTCGTCTGCCTGGTATAGATCTCTCTGGCCCGGTCCGCAGCGGTGCTGCAGTATTGTATGATATATTTTGCATCTCTGTAGATGGAGTTCCCTGCTTCCGTCAGGGTGACTCCTTTCCGGGAGCGGTCAAGGAGGCTGACCTCGAGGTTCTGCTCAAGCAGAGCGATCTGCTTGAGCACCGCAGACGGCGAGATACCGATCTGGTCGGCGGCCCGGCGGAAGCTCCCGCACTCGACGACTTTTACAAAAGTGGCAATATGTGCATTGTATAACATTGTGTTCACCCCTGGCATATGATTTCGGTCCTATTTGTTTTATACGTATCCAGTTCAGATGTCACACCAAAGTATACCACTTTTTGCGCGAGTACTCAATTATTTTTCACGCATCTTTCATGCGGCTCCTTCTTCCCTCAGAGCCTCTCTTCATCGCAAGGAGGAAGCAGAACAAAATCACAAGTCCCACGGGCAGTGCGATGCAGCTGCTCAGCAGGAGATTGCCTGTAGCCCGCTCTACGCTGGAGGCAACGAGGTAGGAGATGGCGGAGATAACGGCGCAGGACATCGCATAGGGAAGCTGCGTAGATACATGGTTGAGGTGGTTGCACTCGGCGCCCGCAGAGGACATGATTGTCGTATCGGAAATGGGTGAGCAGTGGTCGCCGCAGACAGAGCCGGCCATGCAGGCTGAGATCGCAATGATCATCATGTTGGGGTTGCTGTTCTGGAAACAGGCCACAACGATGGGGATCAGGATCCCGAAGGTGCCCCAGGAGGTGCCGGTAGCGAAGGAGAGCCCCACAGCGATCAGGAAGATGATGAAGGGAAGGAACATCAGGAAGCCGTTGGCGGAATTCTCCACAAGGCCTGCCACAAACTGCTTTGCACCCAGGCTGTCCGTCATGGATTTCAGGGTCCAGGCCAGTGTCAGGATCAGGATCGGGGCGACCATCTGCTTGAAGCCATCGGGAATGCATTCCATCATTTGATTGAAAGGAATAATACGGCGGATGATATAATAGATGATAGTGATGAGCAGGGCCACTGAAGATCCCAGTACGAGTCCGAGAGAAGCGTCACTGTTCGCAAAGGAATCGATAAAGCTCTCTCCGGAGAAGAAGCCTCCCGTGTAGATCATGCCTACGATACAGCAGGCCACCAGGGAGATGACCGGAAACAGCATATCGAGCACCTTTCCCTTAGAGGTGAGGGGGTTTTCAAGCTCGGCATTTGCAGCCCTGGTCCCTGTCGTAAAGAGGTCTCCTTTCTCAACTGCATTGTATTCGTGTGTGTACATCGGGCCGTAGTCTGCTTTCATGAGCGTAATCATGATCAGCATGGCGAGGGTGAACAGAGCGTAGAAATTAAAAGGAATCGCCTTCAGGAAGAGGGTGAGGCCGTTCTGTCCCTCCACAAAGCCGGAGACGGCAGCGGCCCATGAGGAGATGGGCGCGATGATGCAGACCGGAGCGGCAGTGGAATCGATGAGGTAAGCCAGTTTCGCCCGGGAGATCTTGTGCTTGTCCGTGACGGGACGCATGACGGAGCCGACGGTCAGGCAGTTGAAGTAGTCGTCGATGAAAATGAGGACACCGAGGAAGATGGTCGCCAGCTGGGCTCCCGTGCGGGACTTAATCCTCTTAGTGGCCCAATTGCCGAACGCCGTGGAACCGCCGCTGCGATTCATCAGCTGTACCATAATGCCGAGGATGACCAGGAAGATCAGGATGCCCACATTGTAGGAATCAGTGAGCACGGAGATCATGCCGTAGGTGACTTCCTCTCCGTCCTGTACAACAGTGTGGCAGAAGACATGGAGGATTGTCTGCTCCAGGTGAAAGCCGGAGTACAGAAGGGCACCGGAGACGATTCCGATGAAGAGGGACGAATAGACTTCCTTCGTCACAAGTGCGAGAATGATTGCGATGAGAGCCGGGAGCAGAGACCAGACGCTTTCCTGCACAGTCTCGGGTGTCGTTTTTACGCCTGCGATGATCATGAGCACAACAACTGCGATCAGGCATATTATGGGCAGGACTTTCGATTTCTTTTTCATGTTAACCCCTTTCTTGCGCTGCCGCGGATGTGACTGCCGGATAAGAAGCTCCCGCGGAGCGCTGCCTCATTATAGTCGTTAACGAAATTATCTGCTGCGCAGAACCTTTCGTTTTCCCTATATGCAGTTAATCTAAGCAATTGCCTTCGGCAA
>CADCQE010000278.1 GCA_902803505.1 uncultured Lachnospiraceae bacterium
CATGAGTACAAGCGCCAGCAGATGAATGCGCTGTATATCATCCACAAGTATCTTGAGATCAAGTCAGGCGTTAAACCGAAGCGGCCGATGACGTTCATATTCGGAGCAAAGGCAGCGCCCGCATATGTTATCGCACAGGATATCATACATCTTATACTTGTGCTTTCGGAGATCGTTAACAACGATCCTGCGGTAAGCCCGTACATGAAGGTCATCATGGTCGAGAATTACAATGTCAGTTATGCTGAGAAGCTTATCCCGGCCTGCGATATTTCCGAGCAGATCTCGCTTGCAAGCAAGGAAGCATCCGGAACAGGTAACATGAAGTTCATGTTGAACGGTGCGGTAACACTGGGAACTATGGATGGAGCGAACGTGGAGATATCCGAGCTCGTTGGCAGGGATAACATATATGTGTTCGGCAAGGACTCCGATACTGTCATTAAGCATTATGAGAAGGCTGATTACGTATCGAAGGATTATTATAAGAAGAGTAAGGTTATAAAGGAAGCGGTGGATTTCATTACCGGCAAGGAAGCTCTTAAGGTCGGCGACAAGGTTAATCTTGAGCGCCTGTCAAAGGAGCTGCTCAATAAGGACTGGTTCATGACTCTGCTTGATCTTGAGGAATATATCAAAGTTAAGGATAAGGCATTTGAGGATTACGAGGACAGGGATGCCTGGAATAAGAAGATGCTTGTAAATATTGCAAAGGCCGGCTTTTTCTCATCCGACAGGACGATCGCCGAGTATGACAGGGATATTTGGAAGGTAAAGGGTTAACAGCATTATGAGAAGAAACGGAGTGCTAATGCCGGTGGCCAGCCTGCCGGGTAAATACGGAATAGGCTGTTTTTCAAAGGAAGCATATAAGTTCATTGACCACCTTAAGGCTGCCGGACAGACTTACTGGCAGATATTGCCGCTTGGACCTACAGGATATGGTGATTCGCCGTACCAGTCATTTTCAACTTTTGCAGGTAATCCGTATTTTATCGATCTTGACACGCTTGTAACAGACGGACTTCTTACAGCCGCCGAATGCAGAAAATATGATTGGGGGAAAGATCCCCACAGGGTTGATTACGAGAAAATATATCTGTCAAGATTTAAGATCCTCAGGAAGGCTTTTGAACGGTTTGATCCCTCGTCGGAAAAGGGTTATAAAAGGTACATTTCAGACAATAAGTTCTGGCTGGACGACTATGCCCTGTATATGGCAGTAAAGAATTCCTTCGGTGGCGTCAGCTTTGCCGAGTGGGATGACGATATCAGGCTCCGGGAAAAGGAAGCGCTTAAGAGATATCGTGAAAAGTATGCCGCGGAGATCGATTTCTACAGGTTCATCCAGTATGAATTCGACAAGCAGTGGAGAGCACTTAAATCGTACGCGAATAAAAACGGCGTGGATATAATAGGAGATATTCCTATCTATGTGGCTTTTGACAGTGCAGATACCTGGGCTGAGCCCGGGCTGTTCCAGCTTGATGATAATGCAATGCCCATAGCGGTTGCGGGTACTCCGCCCGATGCATTTTCAAAGACGGGACAGCTGTGGGGAAATCCTCTTTATGAGTGGAAGTATCATAAGGAGACAGGTTATGCCTGGTGGATAAAGAGGATCAGCCACTGCCTTAAACTGTATGATGTTGTAAGGATAGATCACTTCAGAGGTTTTGATGAGTACTACTCAATTCCTTACGGTGACAAGACGGCTGTGGGCGGTAAATGGCGAAAGGGACCGGGATATGCATTGTTCAGGGCTGTCAGGAAGGAGCTTGGCGATGTAAATGTCATTGCCGAGGATCTCGGGTTCCTTACGCCGTCGGTTCTTAAGCTGGTAAAAGATACGGGATTTCCCGGAATGAAGGTGCTTGAATTTGCCTTTGATGCACGCGAGGCCAGCGATTATCTGCCACATAACTATGTTAAGAACTGCATTGTATACACCAGTGCGCATGACAATGATACGATCCTTGGCTGGTATGACAGCATTTCGGAGGCAGACAGG
>CADCQE010000279.1 GCA_902803505.1 uncultured Lachnospiraceae bacterium
ATAGAAAAAGTTTGTGAAATGACCTCCACCGACCTCCACTACCCGGCGGGGTCGCCCGGAAACGCGCCGGATCCGGAAACAGCGGAGGTCGTAGAGGTCAAAACATAGATTGCTACAGAGATAGATTTCAGCCAAAATTAGATCGTATCGTATTTGGACGGAGAAAATGACGTGACATTCATCAGTTCTTCAGCGTCGTGATCGGCACGATGTATACTCCGTCCTCTCGCTGATAGGCATATGGTGACGTTCCGGTCAAAACCATCAGAAAGGAAGGTTCTTTCATCCTTGTCGTGTCTATTTTTTCGGAGACGGTCTTCAGAGTGCGCACTCCTTCTTCAATAAGCTTATCACCACCAAGCTTGATCTCCACGAGACCGTATCTTCCATTACGCAGATGAATGACGGCATCACATTCCAGCCCGTCCTTTGTACGGAAATGGTATATGTTTCCGTCCAGCACCTCTGTGTATATGCGTAGATCGCGGATGCATAGTGTCTCAAATAACAAGCCGCACGTTTCCAAATCATTCAGCAGATCCCCCGGACCAACCCCTAAAGCAGCTGTCGCTATCGAGGGATCGACAAAGTACCTTGTATCTGCTGTTCGAATTGCTGTTTTGGACCGAAGATTCGGACTCCATGCCGGACAATCCTCTATAACAAATAACTTTTTCAGCGCGTTCGTATATGGACTACGTATCAAAGAACGTATCATTATGAAGGCAAAGTCATTGAGCCACGATGACCACTTCTCTTGCCAGATAATCTGCACTCCGAGATATATTTCATATCCGGTCCTGTTTCTGTCAAATTGACAGCCGTAATAAGCCATCCGTACGGAACATGTCTTATGACAGCGGAAAAGAACCCGCATTGCGGTAAATACTTATGCCGTCTGTCCTGCGGCATAAAAGCTACACAAATGATCGTCCGAATTTGCGAAACTGTATCCGGAACGCAGGAGCGTTATTCACCTTTGCGCCTCCGGATCATATGGCCGGTATTTCTCTCAGAGCATATTATGGCAGGCTACGAGATGACCGCCGCCAACGTCTTTCAGCTCGGGCATCCGATCAGCACAGGTATCTGTCGCGAACCGGCAGCGGGTCCGGAACGGGCATCCGCTCGGAGGATTGAGCGGAGACGGGACAGCGCCCTCAAGTATGATCCTTTTGCTCGCGGCTGCTATTTCCGGGTCCGCGATAGGTGCGGCGGACATAAGCGACTGTGTATAAGGATGCCGCATGCTGGTGTACAGTTCCTCAACATCCGCCACCTCGACGATATGCCCCAGATACATCACTCCGACCCGATGGGATATATGCCGGATCATCGAAAGGTCATGCGAAATAAACAGGTACGTAAGCCCCATTTTTTCCTGCAGATCCCCAAGAATATTGATGACCTGCGCCTGGATGGACACGTCCAGCGCGGAGATCGGTTCGTCGCAGACAATGAATCGCGGATTCAGGCCCAGCGCCCTCGCAATCCCGATTCGCTGCCTTTGTCCGCCGGAAAACTCATGGGGATAACGGTTCGCATGATCCTTCTTGAGTCCGACCATGTGCAACAGCTCCTGCACCCGTTCATCCCGCTCCTTTTTTGAGGATACAAGCTTTTGCAGCATGAGCGGGCGGCCGATGATCTCATTCACAGTCTGCCGGGGATCCAGCGATGTCATCGGATCCTGAAAAATCATCTGCATCTCCCGGCGTATCGGGAAGTATTCCTTCTCAGTCATCGCCGTAATATCCCGGCCGTCGTAAACGATCTTGCCGCCAGTTGCCTCATACAGCTTGAGTATCGTCCGGCCGACCGTTGTCTTACCGCAGCCGGATTCTCCTACAAGACCGAAGGTATGCCCTTCGATAATGGAAAAGGAAACATCATCCACCGCCTTGAGCGGCACCGTTTTGCGGTGCAGCAAGCCGTTCCCGGAAATCGGGAAATACATCTTCAGATGCTGAACATCCAGTAAGACCCTGTCTTGCATATCACACCTCTCTGTTTCCCGATGCCCGGCTGTAAAGTAGCCAGCAGGCGCATTTATGACCTTCGGCAACGTCGACAAGCCCGGGCATGGCGAGGCCGCAGATCTTCATCGCCTTCTTGCATCGTGCCGCGAACGGACAGCCGGCGGGAGGGTTCATAAGATCGGGCGGACTTCCCGGTATGGGAATCAGCTTTTCCTTAGGGCCGCTGCCGTCACCGGGGACACTCCTGAGCAGTCCCTCCGTATACGGGTGCCGCGGCCGGTAAAAGATATCTCCCGCCGTACCCTGCTCCATGATCTTCCCGCCATACATGACCATGATCCGGGAACAGACGCTGGCGATAACGCCAAGATCGTGGGTGATCAGTATCGTCGAAGTCGTGAATTTTGTCTTGAGCTCCGCCATCAGTTCCATGATCTGTGCCTGAATCGTAACGTCGAGCGCCGTAGTCGGCTCGTCGGCTATCAAAAGCTTCGGCCTGCAGCTCATGGCTATAGCGATCATCGCGCGCTGCCGCATGCCGCCGGAAAGTTCGTGCGGATACTGTTTCAGCCGCTTCTCCGGTTCGTTGATCCCGACGGTCTCCAGCATGTTCAGGGCTTCTTTCCTGGCGTCTGCCTTACTTATCTTAAGATGGTAGCACAGCGGCTCCGTCAACTGATTGCCGATGGTATACAGGGGATTGAGCGAGGTCATCGGATCCTGAAAGATCATACCGATCTGCCTGCCCAGGATCTTTCTCATGCTCTTGCGCGTCTGTTTCTGCAGGTCGATCCCGTCAAACTCGATCCTGTCTGCCTTCACGGCGGCGTTGTCGTCCAGCAGGCGCAGTACGGAGAGCATGGAAACGCTCTTACCGCAACCGGATTCTCCGATGATCCCGATGAATTCGCCCCGGTCGACATACATACTGACCCCGCGGACCGCCTGTACGATACCGCCTCCGGTAACGAAACTGGTGCGAAGGTTCTGTACCTCAAGCAAATGTTCGCTCATCCGTATCGCCTCCTATTTCTTGAGCCGCGAATCCAGCGCATCGCGCAGGCCGTCGCCGAGAAAGTTGAGCGCGAACATCGTCAGGCTGATCGCCAGGGCCGGGAAAATCATCAGATACGGGTACATACCCATGACTTTCATGCCGTCGTTAGCCAACGTGCCCCAGCTTGCGACCGGGACGGTAATGCCTATGCCGATGAAGCTGAGGAACGCCTCCTCAAAGATCGCCGACGGCACCAGGAAGGTGACCGACACGATGATCGGTCCGATGCTGTTCGGGATCAGATGCCGAACGAGGATCTGCAGGTCAGTCTCCCCGGTGACCTTGGCGGCAAGCGCGAAATCCTGCTCACGGATGGAGAGAATCTGAGCTCTGGTCTGCCGTGCGGTGCCGAACCAATAGGTGAGACAGATCGCAATCAGTATGCTCCGGAGGTTGGAACCCAGGAACAGCATGATCAATATGATGTAAAGAAGGGACGGTACCGAAGCAAATACATCCACGACGCGCATCATGACCATATCGACCTTGCCGCCGAAAAAACCGGCTATGCCGCCGTAAAGAGCACCTATGACCATGTTGACTGCCGCTGATACAAGACCGATGGTCAGGCTGATCCGGGCGCCGTAGGCGATACGGGTGAACTGATCACGGCCGAACATATCGGTACCCATCAGATGCTGTGCACTCGGCGGCTGGTAGAGTGCCGAATGGTCCTGCTGCTCGTAGGTATACGGGCTGAACATCGGCACAAATATCGCGAACAGGATCATCAAAATGATAAAGACGAGCCCTATCATTGCGAGCTTATCCCTGCGTATCTTCATCCAGGCGTTCTTCCAGTAGGAAATGCTTGGCCGGTTGATCTGCTCGCTGAATTTTTCCTCCTCAGGGAGATCCGTGAATAATTCTTCCGGGATAGCCGGATCCGACATGGAATACGGCGGTTCCGGAACAGCGGGAAACATATCGATCTTCTTTGCCATTTCCCTCTCCTTACCTGGTTATCCTTACGCGGGGATCGATGAACGCATAAGCGATATCCACCAGCAGTGTGCACAGCATAACGAACGCGCCATAGAAAATAGTCATGCCCATTATTACGGTATAGTCTCGATCGCTTACCGCATTGACAAAGTAACGGCCCATGCCTGGCAGCATAAACAGCCTTTCTATAGCAAAGCTGCCTGTCATTAGCGCAGCCACGAGAGGCCCTATGTATGTGATCACAGGCAAAAGCGCGTTCTTCAGCATATGTTTGAATATGACCACGCCTTCGGGAAGTCCCTTGGAACGGGCTGTCTTTATATACTCCTGACGTGATACTTCCAGCATAGACGATCTGGTGAGTCTCGTCACGTTAGCCATCGGCGAGAGGCTCATACAAAACACAGGCAGGATCAGGTATTTGATTCCACCCCAGCCGTAGCTCGGAAGGACGGGCCATTTCATGCAGAATACATACATGAGGAGCAAGGCTATAACGAACGTCGGAATAGATATGCCGATGGTAGCGATGACCATTGCCCCCATGTCCGCCAGGGATCCCCGCTTCAGTGCGGAAATGATCCCCAACGGTATACCCAAAATGAGCGCTACCACGATGGCAAGTATCCCAACCTGCCCCGAGACCGGGAATCCGGTGGCAAGCAGTTCATTCACCGTATAATTGGTCTTTTTATACGAGACGCCCATATCGCCCTGGATCAGCTTGGAAATATAGTTTACATACTGCTTCCAGACCGGCTGGTCGAGTCCATAGCGGGCCCGGATCGCCTCGACGATCTTCGGATTAAGATTTTTTCTCTCACCGGCGCTGAACGGCCCGCCCGGTATGGCATGCATGAGGAAAAACGTGATCGTAATCAGAAAGAACATCGAAATAAAAGCTGCTGCCAGCCTCTTTACAATGTATCGTGACATGTTTCCCTCCGAACCGGCAGATTTATGCGATGCGGGCATGCACATGAATATGCACGCCCGCAATACGCGCAAGATCTTTCAGATGGGATATCAGTTATGAAGCGATATCTGCATACTCAAAGAAGCAATGCCCGAGATAACTCTTCAAAACGCCGGTGATTCCGGGTTTGATAAGGATCGTATCATTATAGTAATAGATCGGTATAACAGGCATATCGCCCAGGATGACGGTCTCCGCCTGAACAAAGAGGTTCATACGGGTCTCGTTGTTGGTTTCCACGTAGGTCTGTTTGAGCAGCCTGTCGTATTCCTTTGCCTGATCGTTGACCCAGTGGGCGTCCTTCGGGCTTCCATCGTCATTATGCTCACGATACTCTTCCCACAGGAAAAGATTCGTGTTCGGGTCATCATAGTCACCGGTCCAGTTATCGTCGCCGATATCCCAATCCTCCGTATCGAATACATCCCAGTATACAGAGCTCTCGTAAGGCACGATATCGACGTTCACACCGATCTGCTTCCACATATCCTGCAGAGCCTGCGCCCTTGCGGTGTCGGTATTTTTGCAGATATATGTGTAGGTAGGCAGACCTTCGCCATTCGGATAACCTGCTTCGGAAAGAAGTTCTTTCGCCTTTTCGATATCATAGTAAGCAAGTACACCGTGCTTTTCATCCGCTACCTCTCTAAATTGTTTGTCACCCCAGTGAATTCCATAAGGAACAAGGCCGTTCGCCGGCTCATGCGTTTCCTGGGTAATGGTGAGCAGCATGTTTCTGTCGACCGCATAGGACATAGCTTTCCTGACTCTTACATCAGGTATATGCTCCGTATTGATCGTAAGATATCTCACGCCGATTCTGGATGCTTTGTGGTACTCCTCGGTAGAAGCATAGGTGGCATCAGACTGCGGTCCAAGATTATCCGAAACATTGATCGTTCCATTTACATACGCAGAGAACTCAACCGCCTGATCATCGATCCAGTTGAAGTTCAGCTTATCGATCTTCACTTCTTCCGCATTGTAGTAATAGGGGTTCTTTTCACAATAGAATCCGGACTGATCGACGATCTTGATCACACGGAACGGTCCGTTCGTGATATAAGTCTCGGGGTTCTTTGCCCAATCAGGATTGTTTTCCACTGTATCAAGATGGAGCGGGATATACGTGCAGCAAATATCAAGAAAATAAGCGCAGGGATTGGCTGTCGTTATCTGGAGCGTGTGATCATCGATCGCTTTGTATCCGACTTCGTCCCATGTGCATTCACCAAGATTATATTTCTCGGCATTCTTAATGTATACGAGCAGATCGAGTGCTCTTGCATTGGTCTCCGGCCTGAGCAGATACTCCATGCTCTTTTCCCAGTCGGTAGCGTCGAGCGGATCGCCATTGGACCAGTGCGAGTCTTCCCGGATATGGAAAGTCCAGACCAGCCCGTCATCGCTGACAGAATATTCGTCTGCGTAGGCAAGCTCGGCAACGCCGTTCGGACCGAGGTGAGTGAGGCCCGTATAAATATTGTACTCAACGGTAGAATAAGCTAAATAGTTCGAAGTAACAGGGTCCATCGCTTCTGGCTGCGGGCCGTTGCAATACTCGATAACCTTTTCCCCGCCGACGCCGGCTCCCTCCTCAGAACCACCGGAAGCTGCCGGAGCGGATTCGCATCCCACCAGTACCGCGGCTACCATCGCCATACAGAGCAGCAGTGCCAAAAACTTTTTCATTTTGAGCTCCTTTCTTTTCCTGACTTGTTCTTTCCGTCCGAACCGGACCTGAACTGATAATGAGATAACAGATTTGCGCAGCTTTGCCGCGGCGTATAAAATAACATGTGATCAAAGAATATTCCGCCGGGGAGACAAAACAGCGGTAAAGAATTATCCCGATATATATAATACACTCGTTTTACTATTTTTGTCAACAAATTGACGAATAACTTGTATTTCTACCCGGCTTTTATTCCCAATTGTTGCATAATTATGCTTACAGGCTAACTTGAATGATGACCGTCTCACCATTAGCAATACGTTCTTTGGTCGTAAGGCAATGTGTATAAACAGCATGGCAAATCATCCCTATGCTGTTCGGCGTATTAAACTGGTAGAGTTCGGTCTTGGGGATGGTGTCGTTAATCTGCTGAAATGTAAGCGGCAGATCGATCATCTTCAACGCTTCAAAAACTGCCTCAATGATCGTACCTTGTCCACTCGCTGAACGGTTTTCTCCACGGGACCTTGTCCAGGTCCATACCGGGCAGTACGTGCGCACCCAAATAGGTGATTCGTGAGATGTTCCACTCCCCATATGGGCCTGCAAAAGGCAACACGTATAAATGATTTGCTCAAGCCTATTCACCTTTTGTTTCCTCTTATGTAGTGTAGTATTGCTCAAAAAAAGTGTAAAAGTATCAACCGTTCGTCTGAGTAAATTTCCAGATAATCTGCGCCCCAATATATATTTCATATCCTATACGACACGAAATGTCACTTTTACACGATTATTCTGTATCAGTTTGTATCAAAAAAGGTATTTGAAAGGCCGTTCTCCCTACAGTATTGAGCGGCAAAGGAGTCACGGAGAACATTTATCGTAACATTTTTACAGTCAGCGAACGCGTCCTCTCCAATGCTTGTTACACTTCCTGGTATTGTAACGTCTACCAAAGCAGAACAATCGCGAAATGCACCATAGCCGATGCTTTTGACGCCGTCAGGGATCGTAACGCTCTTCAAACTAAGCACTTCCCGAAGGCGTTTTCCCCGATACTTGTAACGCTATTCGGAATCGTGACATCATATAGTCTCTGACAATTACAGAATCCAGAGCTTCGTTATCATACGGGGGATTAATTCGTGATCCAGGAGTCGGATACCTACGTGGCTGTCTGGGAATGACCGTG
>CADCQE010000280.1 GCA_902803505.1 uncultured Lachnospiraceae bacterium
CTTAAGGAGATGCTCACATATGCCAATGCGGCTGCATCGATCATTACTACAAGAAGGGGCGCATTAAGAGTTATGCCCACATCTTCTGAAATTGAAAATATAATGTGATCATTTTGTGGAGTAGAAGTTTTTCACTATCTCTTCGGCGGGCTTTGAGCAGATATCATAGCCTGTATCGTTAAGGGCATCGGAGTCGGGATACATCCTTATTCTCCAGTCCCAGAGAAAGAAGCCCCGGACAAAATCACGCTTATCAGCCGCATCGAACATGGCCTTGTACCATTTGGCCTGCTCATCGGGAGCGGCATCACCCTGAAGGGTCCAGTCATTGGGCACATTTGAAGAACCGCGCGTAGACTTGCAGCCTGCCTCGGCAAAGAAGAAAGGCTTGTTGAAGCGCTTGACCACAGTCTCGATCCGGTCAAGCTGAGTGTCCCAGTCATTAAGGGGATAATAACCGCTTGAACATATATAATCCACACAGTCCCACCAGTTTACGTTATCCTCCTGATATTTGTCCGTGTTATAGGTTACGGGTCCGTGATATACCTTTCGTATTTCCGATATTACATTACGCCATTCGCTTTCCCTGTGTTCCGACTGCACCATCTCACATCCTGCGATAAATAAGTCGACTCCCGTTTCCTGCGCGATGGCTGCATAATGAAGCTGGAAATCGGTATATGCCTTAAACCATACCGACCACTTCGGCTCGCAGGGAACATCCTTGTCAAAGAAGCATATGTGCGCCCGCCAGGTTCCGTTCTTACAGTTGACAGTTGGCTTTAAGGCAACCTTTATACCCTTTCCGTGAATGTAGTCGATCATCTTTTTAAGCTCATCGTCTGTCAGGTTGGCCGGAGACGTGTAATCTATCTCCTGTGATTGAGGGGTATCCTGAAGGCCGTTTGGAACAAGGATTATGTAATTGGCGCCGGTACCTTCTATAAGCCGGTCGATACCGGTGAAGGCCTGCTTTCTTGTGAATTCTCCTGCGCCTGCGAATGCTCCGTAGGTTATACCTTTAATGTAATCCATTGTCTTCTTCCTTTCTGTTATCCACGATCTTAATGAGTTTCCACTTGCCCTGTTTGTATCTTATAAAGCTTGCAAGGCCGGTGATGAACCATGTCAGGGCTGTAGACAGCCATACACCCCATTTGCCGACCGAAGGTATGAGTATAAGAGTATTGGAGAATACTATACGGCCGGCTACTTCCACACATCCGTTGATCATTGCGTAGGCCGCATCTCCCGCTCCGTTAAGCAGTGCCCTGACTACATAGATAGTTCCCAGAGCGAAGTAGAACCATGAAGTTATCCTAAGGGCCTGCGTGCCAAAGTCAATGACCTCGATGTCGGATACAAATACTCTCATTATATCGTTGCCGAAGGTGTAGAAGAGGACCAGCATTAAAATGCTGAAGGCAGCGGTAATGAGCATTGATCCCGCCAGGGCACGTTTTACCCTGTCCTGCCTTCCGGCGCCCATGTTCTGTCCGGTGAAGGTTGAAAGAGCCATTCCAAGAGAATTAAAGGGCTGCTGTACAAGCTGCTCGATACGGGATGTTGCGGTAAAAGCTGCCACAACGACGGAACCGAAGGTGTTCACGACACTCTGCAGGGCCACGCAGGATATGGCGATAAGCGATGACTGCATGGCAAGGGGAAGTCCCAGACGGTAGCACTTACGGACGATCCCGGCATCATAGATCATTTCTTCTTTCTTTATCTTAAAATATGGATTTTTCTTCAATGCATATATAAGGCTTCCGGCGGCTGCAAGAACCTGCGCTATGATGGTTGCGTATGCAACTCCGCGTACACCAAGGCCAAGGTTTATTACAAGAAAGAGGTCGAGAGCCACATTTATCAAACTTGCCAGGATAAGGAAAACAAGAGGAGTCTTGGAATCCCCAAGGGCCCGCAATATGGAGGAAACACAGTTATAGGCGGCAACTGCCAGAATGCCTGCGCAGGATATCTGCATGTAAGCTGTCGCATCATCAAGGATATTTCCGGGTGTTCGAAGCCATATGAGGACGGGCCTTGCCAGGAACATGCCAAGAAGGGACATGATGATCCCGGTGGTTACTATTATATATATTGAGTTAAAGATGGCCTTACGGACATGGATCTTATCCCCGGCGCCGAAATGCTGGGAAATTATAATGCCGATTCCTCCGGTAAGGCCCAAACATAAGGAGAAAAACAGGAAATTAAGTGAACCCGTTGCTCCGACGGCGGCCAGGGCATCCGCGCTGACGTATTTACCGACAACAATAGAATCCACCATGTTATATACCTGCTGAAAGAGATTACCTATAAGCATGGGAACGGAGAAGCTGACAAGAAGCTTAAGCTCGTTTCCCGAAGTCATGTCTCTGACTGATGTTCTGTTCATTTTTTGTTCCTCGTATAAATGTTGACAAAATCAAGCACTGTCCGTTCCGATCATTATAAATGAGATTGGTGACAGCGTTCATCATACAAATATAGACACTTGGCCGGCGTATTGATATAATAAAGCCGTCAGTATATAGAATAAATCTATCATATATACGCTATTACCCCTTATTTAAAAGGATTTGTGTTAGAAAAAAACTATTTTTTTCGAAAGGACCGGTATGAATTATCTATATGAATACAGCGATATGCTGAACAGGCCCTATGAGGCTTTCGTGGTTGATACTCTGAGGGACGGCTTTCCTGTAAGGCCGCATTTCCACCACTATGTTGAGATAATATATATGATGGAAGGAAATATGTTCGCAACTTCGGACGATACTGAGTATTACGTCAATGAAGGAGATATGCTCCTTTTTTATGACGGAAGCATCCACTCCATGTCCGCAAGCTCCGTTAAGGGAGCTCGGTATGCGGTCATCAAGTTCGATGCGTCAAGGCTTACCGTCAGTACGAGCTTTACACCAAGGCTTGCGACACTGCTGGCGGCAGCAAGGAACCATGAGGCCGAAGCTTTCTTTAGAGCGGAAATGATAAAGGATTATGGATTTAAGGAACTTTTCCTTGAGAGCATACGGGAATTGAACAGACAGGAACTGGGTTATGATGTTATCGTTCATGCCGCACTGTGTATCATTATGACAAGACTTATAAGGCTGTGGCAGGAAATGGGGATCGATTTCGCGGAGGTAAAGGAGCATACCCCGGGAGATGAGCTCACGGTAAGAAACATTTTGGAATATATCGATCTTCATATGGATGAGGGGCTTAAAGTGGAAGATCTTGCCGTAAGATGCAGTATGAGCTATTCGCATTTTGCCAGGTGTTTTAAGGAAATGTACGGACGTTCCTGCAAGGAGTACCTGGAAATGCTCAGAGTTGGGAAGGCCGAGGAGCTGCTTAAATTCACGGACATGCCCCTTTATGATATAAGCCAGGAGTTAGGGTATGCGGATCAAAGTCACTTTATCCGCTCTTTTAAGAAACTCAGGGGAGTGACACCGGGGAATTTAAGGCTGTTTCAAAAATGAACCGCCCTAAAGGACTAGCTTCGCGTCGAGGAACCGTCCCCCTGTTTCATTAAGTAATTTAAGTAAATTAAGCTTTCGGGAAAGGGATTCCGGAAGCTTTTTTTGGCTTTGATTTGTTACCTTTTAACAAAATTTACCTAATAAATCTGTAAATTAGGTAGAAACAGCCTACTAATTAGCAAAAAATATTGACTTAAATTAGGTAATTGATATACTTGGGTTAAGTAAAATAACTTAAACCCGTTTCAAACAAAGGAGGAAAATTATGAAATTGAAAAAGGTTTTGGCAATATGTCTTGCATCGGCAATGACTTTCTCGCTGGCAGCATGCGGCGGTGGGGCTGCAACAGCTCCTGCTCCGGCAGCTGAGGAAAATGCAGCAGAAGAAACAGATGCAGCAGAAACGGATGATGCAGATGCGGCGGAAGATGCAGCAGACGCAGCTGAGGATGGCGCGGCAGAAGCTACAGGTGATGTTCCCACATACACACAGCTTAACCTGGATGATTATGCTGATGTATCGGCTACGATCAAGTTCCTGCACCATAAGACAGACAGGGCAGAGGACGGAACCATGGATAAGATGGTTGCTGCATTCAATAATGAATTCCCTAACATCACAGTTGAGATGGAAGCAGTTACGGATTATGCGGAGGATTCACTCCTTCGTCTTTCAACCGGCGACTGGGGAGACATAATGTTTATCCCGGCGGTTGACAAGGTAGATCTTGAGACCTATTTCATGCCCTTTGACACACTTGACAATCTTTCGGCGCAGCTTAACTTCGTAGACAACTGGGAATATGATGGCAACTGCTACGGTATCCCTTATATGGCAAATGCCCAGGGTGTTCTTTATAACAAGGCGGTATTTGAGAAGGCAGGCATCAAGGAGCTTCCCAAGACTCCTACCGAATTCCTCGATGACCTTAAACTCATCAAGGACAATACCGATGCGATCCCTCTTTACACCAACTATGCGGCAGGCTGGACGATGGGTGC
>CADCQE010000281.1 GCA_902803505.1 uncultured Lachnospiraceae bacterium
TCTTGACCTGGATCTCGCCGTCGAAGCCGCAGATCTCACAGAGGTCGTTCTTTGTGTTGAGCTCCGCATAGAGAATAGTCTCATAGATATGCTGCATCACCCGCAGAACTGCCGGTATGTTGTTCTGCATGTTCGGCACCTCCACGTAGCTGATGGCGCCTCCCGGGGAGAGCTGCTGGAACTCCGCCTCCTTGGAGAGCTTGCTGAAGGCGTCGATGGGCTCCGTCACGTGGATGTGGTAGCTGTTGGTGATATAGTTCTTGTCCGTCACGCCGGGGATCTTGCCGAACCTGCGCTGGAGACATTTTGCAAATTTATAAGTCGTGCTCTCAAGCGGCGTCCCGTAGACGGAGTAGTCGATGTTCTCCGCTTTCTTCCAAGCGGCGCAGGCGTCGTTCAGGGCGCGCATGACCTTGAGGCCGAAGGCCTTGCCTTCTTCCGAGGTGTGGGAGACGCCTTTCATAAAATAGACGCACTCGGCGAGCCCCGCGTAGCCGAGGGAAATGGTGGAGTAGCCGTCCATGAGCAGTGGATCGATGGTCTCTCCGGAGGCGAGGCGCGCGATGGCGCCGTCCTGCCAGAGGATGGGCGCGACGTCGGAGGGCGTGCCCTTCAGCCGCTCATGGCGGATGCGCAGCGCCCGGTGACAGAGGTCGAGGCGCTCATTCATAATCGCCCAGAATTTGTTCTCGTCCTTGCCGGAGGAGCAGGCGATGTCCACCAGGTTCAGCGTGACCACGCCCTGGTTGAAGCGGCCGTAGTATTTGTGGCGCTTCGGGGACCAGCTCTTGTCGTGGGCGATATTTCCCACGCCTGCATCCGTAAAGCGGTCCGGTGTGAGGAAGCTGCGGCAGCCCATGCAGGGATACACATCCCCCTTCAGCTCCAGCGCCTTCTTCTCCGAGATGTAGTCCGGCACCATGCGCTTCGCCGTGCACTCTGCCGCCAGCTCGGTGAGGTAGAAATACGGGGTGCCCTCCCGGATGTTGTCCTCCTGCAGCACGTAGATCAGCTTGGGAAATGCCGGCGTGATGTAAACTCCCGACCGGTCCTTCACGCCGAGGATCCGCTGCCGGAGCATCACTTCGATCACGATGGCCAGGTCGTCCCGCAGCCTCCCCTCCGGGACCTCCCCGAGATAGAGAAATACTGTGACAAATGGCGCCTGCCCGTTCGTGGACTGGAGCGTGATCAGCTGGTACTGGATCGTCTGGCATCCGGACTCGATCTCCTTGCGGAGCTCCATTTCCACAAGCTCACTAAGCTGCTCCTCGGTGAAGTCCATCTTCGTGCTGGCCAGCTCGCCGCGCAGGCGCTTCGCGATCTTCTTCCTGCTCACATCCACGAAGGGAGCCAGGTGGGACATCGTGATGGTCTGCCCGCCGTATTGGCTGGAAGCAACCTGGGCCACGATCTGGGAGGCCACCGTGCAGGCCGTTGAGAAGCTCTTCGGCGAGTCGATCTGCGTCCCGGAGATGCAGGTGCCATTTTGCAGCATGTCCTCAAGATTGACCAGGTCACAGTTGTGCATGTGCTGCGCGAAATAATCCGCATCATGAAAATGGATGACGCCGCTCTTGTGCGCCTCGACGATCTCCTCGGGGAGGAGGTAGCGGCTGGTGTAATAGCGGCTCCATTCTCCGGCCATGTAGTCCCGCTGCACCGAGAGCACGGCGGGGTTCTTGTTGGAATTCTCCTGATTGACCTCTTCGTTGTCCCGCTCCACGACACCGGCGATCTTCTGGTCGATGTTGCTCATCTTGCGCATCTCGTTGTGCTTGTAGCGGTAGGTGATGTAGAGGCGCGCCACCTTCGGCTTGCCCGAACACATCAGCGCGTCCTCGACCTTGTCCTGGATCTCCTCTACGGACAGGTCTCGTCCGGCATTGGAGGCGTCCTTCTCAATGCCCCGGGTGATCTCATCCACCTGCGCATCCGTCAGCCGCTCGCTCGGGATGCCCTCCTCGCGGTTGGCCCGCTCGATGGCCTCCGCGATCTTTCTCCTGTCGAACGGGACGCGCTCGCCCGATCGCTTCATAACGCACATGGACTGCTCCTCCACGTGCATGTTGCCGTCTAGTGCTTCGTTATAGATATACATGGCTTGCTCCCCTAATAGTACAATATTTGCGAATAGACAGTGAATGCCCCACTAGATCTTGTGGGGCTGCTGTAATAATTATACTTGATTGGGAGGGCGGGGTCAAGCGGGTCAGGCCTTTCCGCCCCACACAAACCAGAGGAACAGATACCCCGCTGTGACA
>CADCQE010000282.1 GCA_902803505.1 uncultured Lachnospiraceae bacterium
CGGCGGCTGAGCTGAACCGTCAGACAGCCGATGCCCGGACCGATCTCCAGAACGCCGGTGGAGGCATCGAGAGCGGCGGCATCGGCGATCCGCTCCGGGACCCAGGAGGCTGTGAGGAAGTTCTGCCCCATGGACTTGGAGAAGCGGAAGCCGTGGAGAGAGAGCAGATCACGGATCTGCTGATAGTCGGTAAGATCCATCATAAGAGTTTTTCAAAGGCCTGGCGGTGCGGATCGTGCCCCGGCTCGGAAGAGACGAGCACATTGCCGCGGAAGGAATACCCTTCGGAGAGAATCAGGGCGCGCATCGCCTTGTTTTTTCTATGGGTGTCCGTCCGGATGGCGGGGAAGCCGGAGGAGCGTGCCTGCTGTTCTGCCTGACGGAGCAGGAAAGAAGAAATACCGGAACCGCGGTACTTTGCGGAGAGGGCTACACGATGGAGCGTACAGTAGGGCGCATCGGGAGAGAGCCACTTTCCGTCCGTAAGAGCGGCGTACTCCTGCTGCGGTGCATGGGAAAGGCAGAAAACGCCTGCCGGCTCTTCTCCGTGGAGAATGAGAAAACACTCTCCCCTCTCGATATCCGGAAGGAAATCCTCCGCGGTGGGGTACGGCCCCTGCCACTGGTCAATATGACGCCGGGCGAGGACGGAGCGCGCATCGGAAACCATGGAAAGGATCACAGGGAGATCATCCATTGCCGCAGGGCGGCAGGACAAAGGCTCCGTCAGAGGGAGGCGGGCGGCATCCCGGGCAATCTCCCGGAGGAGCTGCTGATCTGTTGGGGAAGAAAGATCTGCCTTTTCAAACATATCCGGACGTTTGGCCTTTGTGCGGATGAGCTGCTGCTTGCGGCGCCAGTGGGAGATCTTTGCATGGTCGCCATTCAGGAGCACTTCCGGCACATGGAGGCCCTCCCATTCTTCTGGGCGGGTGTACTGCGGGTATTCCAGAAGCCCGTCCCAATGGCTTTCTTCGGTATAGCACTCCTCATCGGAAAGGACGCCCGGCACGAGACGGCAGACGGCATCCGTGACCGCCATGGCAGCAATCTCGCCACCGGTAAGGACAAAATCACCAAGGGAGAGCTCTTCATCCACGCAGGATTCAATAAAGCGCTCGTCCACGCCTTCATAATGGCCGCAGACAAGGACGAGATGGTCATAATCACGGTTGAGGCGTTTAGCCGTCTCCTGTGTGAAGGGCGCGCCCTGAGGAGAGAGGTAAATGACGCGGGAGGTAAGCCCTTCAGCCGAAGAGAGGACATGATCCAGGCACTTTTTTAATGGCTGAGCCATCATCACACAGCCCCAGCCGCCGCCGTAGGGATAATCGTCAACCTGGCACTGTTTGTTCTCCGTAAAGTCACGGATCTGGATGCAGTTGATTTCAATGATGCCTTTGGCCGCCGCCCTGCCGAGAATGCTCTCGTGGAGGACGGCATGGACGGTGGAGGGGAAGAGCGTCATAATATCGATGCGCAGGGGGGATCACATCCCTTCTATGAGAGAAACGGTGAGGACGTTGTTTGGAAGATCGACCTTTTTGATGAAGGCTGGAACAGCGGGGATCAGATGTTCCCGCTCACCACGGACGATGTAGAGAGGGGCGGAGGGAGTTTCCTCAATGGCTTCGAGGACGCCGACTTCCGCACCGGACTCGTCCAGGGCGCGCATGCCGATGAGTTCACAGAGGAAATAGCCGCCGGCAGGCAGGCGTGCATCCTCGCGGGCAATGAAAACAACGGTATTTTTGAGGGCCATGGCGGCATTCAGATCTTCCACGCCTTCGAGCCTCACGAGAAGGGAATTCTTCTGGATGCGGGCGGAGAGGACTTTGACTTCCCGCCCGTTGAGGAAATAACGGCGGAAGCTCTTCATGAAAGAAGGGCTGTCAAGCCAGACTTCGATCTTCACTTCTCCGGAAACGCCGTGGGTATTCACGATCTTTCCGGCCTCGATGTACTGCTGGATCATCAGAAAAGAGCCTTTCCTGTTATGTTAACAATATTATATAGCATTATATAGCAAAACGCCCGGAAATGCAAGAAATTTCTTGGTTTCCGGGTGTTTAGATCATAGGGCAGCAGCGGAGCTGCTGAGGGGTCAGGGAATAGGGAGGAGTAGGGAGTAGGAGACGAGGGAAAACGAAGGGGACGGGGGTACGAGGGCTATTTGTTGGGGAGTGTGGGTTGTTTGTGGCAGAAGATGCAGGTATAGTTGCCGAAGACGTCAGCATTCATGGTGCGGTCTTTACCGCAGTGCGGGCAGTAGAGGCGCTTCCAGGCCTGCTGCGTCTGCGAGGGGGACTTAGATTTGCCGCCGGAAACGGCTTCCAGATCTTCCTCCGCGAGGGGCTGAGCGGAGAAGGAGGCTTTTTTATTATCAGGACTCATATGGATGCTCCTCACTTTCGTATTCATTCAGTCATATCGCTCGTTGTGCAAGAGTTCCTGCTCGCGAAGTGACGATTTCTTACGATTTTAGTGCTCTTTCGCGAGCTTTTAAAGGGTAGATTGAACAGTTAACCCTTTCTATGATTCAGAACGCTGCGGCGTCAGAGGAAGATGCGAAGGGATCAAGGATCGTGTCATACAGGTCAGCATGGTCACGGATCGCAGAGGCGTTGCCGGCGGTGAAGATGCGCCCGTTGTCGGCAAGATTCTGATAGAGGGTGGCGTAGGAGGCAAGCTTTTCGGGGGTGAGGGCCTTGAGCTCCTGCATGCGGGTGATCTTCAGATCTTCCGGTTCACCGCAGAGGCGGCTGACGATGGCGGTGATCGCTCCGCTCAGTTCGCCTTCCGGACGGGCCAGAGAAGAATAGGCCGAGAGGACGTATCCATCCAGCACGGACTGTTCCGTCTGATGGCCGGAGAGAAATTCCGGCAGGGCGCGGTAGACATCAAAGGTTTCAACAATGTTCGGATCGCTGTAGGAGAGGAGGTAGGCCCCGCCGTTTGCCAGAAAGCTGTGGATCGGCGTATAGACGCCATAGGCTTCCCGCAGTTCGGGGACAAGGTATTTGTCCAGCACGAGGGAGGAGACCGCTTCGAGATCCTGGGTGTAAGAGGGATAGCCGAGTTTGGCAAGGTCGCCCACCATGCCGTTATACTGCACGGCACTGTCAACGATCAGCGCTTCACGCAGAGCGGGGACTTCAAACGAATACTCGACGGGAACAATGGGCTTCGCATCCAGCTTTTCGAGGAAGGCATCGGCACAGGCGGCATTGGTGGAGAACATGTCAGGATCACCGGCAAAGGTGACGATTGCATCCGTCCGGTTATGGAAGTGCTTCTGAATATTTTCGAGAGCGGCGGCAACGGCTGCCGGGTCTGTTTCCATCAGGGCGTCCACTTCGGTGAGGAATTCATAATAGGAGATGCCGGTGAGATGACCGTAATAAGCGTAGAGAGGTATATCAGCCCCGAGATGGCGGTAGAGCATAGTGCTGTATGCCCCGTAGGTCAGGGAGCTCTTCTGCGAGGAAAGGGCGCTGTCGATCAGGGCGGAGAGGGCCGCGGTGTCGGTAAATCTGGTTTCGAAGAGGATCTCATAGAGGAGA
>CADCQE010000283.1 GCA_902803505.1 uncultured Lachnospiraceae bacterium
ATACGGCATCCCGATTCCGGCCATTATCATAGGCGAATTCTTTATCAACATTATCTACTACGGCTTTGTGGCCCTCGGAGCTCCCACCGCGATCCAGGACGTGATCGTCGGTCTGGCACTGCTCATCATTGTCACGCTGACAACGAAGGTCGACAAGGGCGAGATCGTCAAGTAATTCAGAAGGAGGTTTCAGGAGATGAGTGAAGTCAGATTACAAGTACAAAATCTCTGCAAGACCTTCGGAATTACGAAGGCGGTGCAGAATGTATCGTTTAATATCAACAAAGGAGAAGTACATGCCCTCATCGGTGAAAACGGATCAGGCAAATCTACCCTGACCAATATGCTGACAGGCATCTACACCATTGACAGCGGGCATTTTATTCTGGATGGAAAGGAAGTTCATCCGAAGAACCAGGTGGAGGCCAACAATGAAGGCATCTCCATCATCGTACAGGAGCTCGGCACGCTCTCGGGACTTACCGTGGCGGAGAACATCTTCCTCGGACACGAGGACCGCTTCGTCAAATTCGGGATCAAGAACACCGGCGCCATGAACCGCCAGGCGCAGGATCTGCTGAACAAATACGGCTTCAACCGCATTCGTTCGAATGCCATGGTGGACGACTACAACTTCGAGGACAGGAAGCTGGTGGAGATCGTCAAGGCGACTTACTTCCAGCCGAAGATCGTGGTCATTGACGAGACGACGACCGCTCTGTCCCAGGAAGGCCGTGAAGAGCTGTACAAGCACATGAACCGCATCCGTGCAGAAGGCAATACCATTATCTTTATTTCCCATGACCTTCCGGAAGTGCTGCGGATGTCGGATACCATCACGATCCTTCGGGACGGCGTGTATATCGACACGGTCAAGAGCTCGGATGTGACAGAGGACGACCTGAAGAAGCTGATGGTCGGCCGCGAAGACACCGGAGATTACTACCGCGCGGATTACGGCGAGGACATCTCCTCCGAGGTGGTAATGAAAGTGGAAAATGTCACTGTCCCCGGCCTCATCCACAACATCAATTTCGAACTGCATAAAGGAGAGATCCTTGGCTTCGGCGGACTGTCCGAATCCGGCATGCATGAGATCGGAAAGGCCTGCTTCGGGGCTTCCTTCGACCGGGAGGGCTCCGTCACACTGGCAGACGGCACGCAGATCGACAGCATCCCCACTGCAATCGCTCACAGCATCGCTTACACCTCGAAGGACCGCGACAACGAGTCCGTCGTGATGAACCAGGGCATCGGAGACAATATCTGCCTTCCTTCCCTGGACAAGATGAAGGGGGCGCTCGGCCTTCTCAGCGACAGCAAGATGAAAGCATTTGCGAATGAGTACGCCAAGGAGATGTCCGTCAAGATGGTGAACACGAACCAGTTCGTCTCGGATCTGTCAGGCGGTAACAAGCAGAAGGTGGTCCTGGCCAGATGGATCGGAAAGGATTCGGACATCCTGGTGCTCGACAGTCCCACGCGAGGCATTGATATCAAGGTCAAGCAGGACATCTACCAGCTGATGGATAAGATGAGAAAGAACGGCAAATCCATCATCATGATTTCAGAGGAGCTGATGGAGCTCATCGGTATGTGTGACCGCATCCTCATCATGAAGGATGGCGAGATCAATGGAGAACTGTTAAGAAGCCCTGAGCTCGATGAGAATTCTCTCATTGCGAAGATGGTATAAGGAGGAAGACTGAAAATGGCTGAAAAAACAAATGCGATTTCCAGAGAGGAAGAGCTGAAGAAGCTGTCGACGATGTCGACGATCCGCTCCCTTCTCCCCCTCGGCGGCCTCATTGTGATATTCATTATCTTCAATGTGCTGACAGAAGGGCGTATGATCAAGAATATGCCATTGGTGCTGTCTCCGATCTACGTCACCCTGATCTCGGCGACAGGAGTGTTCTTCATTATGACCATGGGCGGACTTGATTTCTCCCAGGGCTCCATCATGGGTATCGCTTCCATCGTTGTGTGTGTGGTCTCCAAGGTCAATATTCCGCTGGCGATCATCGCGGGCATTGCGGCAGGCGCGGCAATCGGAGCCCTGAACGGCTTCTTCTACGTGAACAGGAAGATCAAGTCCTTCATCGTCACGATCTGCACCATGTTCCTGTTCCGCGGCATCATCAAGTATCTCACATCCAATGCCCCGGTGGCCGGGAGCGCCAAGCTGGTGCTCATGAACAATGACACACTGAAGCTGGTCTGCACGATTGTGGTTCTTGTGCTCGGCTTTATCGCGTTCCGCTTCACAAAGTTCGGTATGCACTTAAGAGCCATCGGCGCCGGCGAGAAAGCGGCGAAATTTGCCGGTATCCGCACGGACCGGACTAAATTCTTCATCTATATGCTGGCAGGTGCGATCACCGGATTTGCGGCATTTATCAACGTCATCAAGGTCGGTTCCGTGACGTCCTCGGGCGGCAACCAGCTGGAGACGCAGATCCTGATCGCGCTGGTTCTTGGCGGTATGCCGATCTCCGGCGGCGCCAAGGCGAGATTCCAGAGCGTGGTCATAGGTTCTCTGCTCTACACGGTATTGAGCTCGGGCCTGACCATGATGGGTCTGGAGACCCAGGCGATGCAGCTGATCCAGGGCCTTGTATTCCTGGTATTCGTAGCTGTCTTCGCGGACCGGCAGAGTCTGCAGGTAATCAAGTAAATCAAAGCTTTGCACGAGGACTTGGGTCCGGGGTGGAAGCAGGAGGTGCAGCATGGCGGAGGATCCGAAATACCAGCAGGTGATAGACTGGGTAAAAGAACAAATCGATGCCGGGAATTTTAAGGCAGGAGATAAGTTAATGTCTGAGAAAGAGCTCTCCGAGAAGTTCGGATTGAGCCGGCAGACCATCCGTCATGCCACTGGGGAGCTTGCAGCCCGGAACCTTGTCACCAGGGTACAGGGCAGCGGCACATATGTCGGCGGCGCCAGGGAACCCGTCAGGGAGGCCCGCTACATGAGCATTGCAGTCGTGAGCACTTTCTATGAGAGTTATATCTTCCCGCCGACCCTGAAGGGCATAGAGAGGATTCTGTCGAGGAACGGATACTCCATGCAGGTGTCCTTCACGGATAACAAGGTGAGGCGGGAGGAGGCGATCCTGCGAAACCTGCTGGACAAGGACAATGTCGACGGCATCATCGTGGAGCCCGCCAAGAGCGCTCTGCCCAACCCGAATCTCAGATACTACCAGCAGCTCAAGGAGCGTCACATCCCGATTATCTGCTTCAATGCCCTCTATCCGGATCTGGACGTGCCCTGTGTGCGGATTGACGACGAGGAGATTGCGCGGAAAGCGACGCAGCTGCTTCTCGATGCCGGACACAGGAACATTGCAGCGATCTTCAAGCCGGATGACGGGCAGGGACGTTACCGCTACGGGGGCTTTCTCAAAGCCCTGGAAGAAGCCGGGGCTCCCCTGGACGAGAAGCGGGTGATCTGGATCGACACTTATGATTACCGCGACATGAGCAGGATTGAAGACTATCTGTTTACAAGACTTGGAAATGCAAGCGCCGTCGTCTGCTACAACGACGAGGTCGCTTACCAGCTCATCGATCTCGCTCTGAAGAGAGGGATTCGAATTCCGGAGGATCTGTCAGTGGTGGGGATCGACGACTCGTATCTGGCTGGTGTCAGCCGGGTGCCATTTACCTCATTCCCGCACCCGAAGGACCTGCTTGGCAGAAAGGTCGCCGAGAACCTCCTTGGCATGATCCGCAGCCCGTCCTTTGACGGCAATTATCTCTTTGACAGCGAACCGGTACTGCGGGATTCAGTGTACACATTTTCAAATGAAGGAGAAAAGAAACATGCTTGAGGAACTGAAGAAACAGGTCTATGAGGCGAACATGCAGCTGCCCAAGTACGGCCTCGTGACCTTTACCTGGGGGAACGTGAGCGGAATCGACCGCGAGAAGGGCCTCTTTGTGATCAAGCCGAGCGGGGTGGATTATGAGAATCTGAAGCCCTCGGACATGGTTGTGCTTGACCTTGAGGGGAACAAAGTGGAGGGAGATCTGAATCCGTCTACGGATACGGACACCCATCTCGAGCTCTACAAGGCTTTTCCCGAGGTGGGCGGCATCGTGCACACCCACTCTACTTACGCGGTGGCCTGGGCGCAGGCGGGGAAGGACATTCCCTGCTATGGGACGACGCACGCAGATTATTTCTATGGGGATATTCCCTGTGCCAGAAACCTGACGGCGGAGGAGATTGAGGAGGCCTATGAGAAGAACACCGGAAAGGTCATTATCGAGGCCTTTGCCGGTAAGAATCCGATGCATGTGCCCGGAGTGGTCTGCAAGAATCACGGTCCCTTCTCCTGGGGGAAGGACCCGTTCCAGGCTGTGTATCATGCCGTGGTGCTTGAGAAGGTTGCGGAGATGGCCCTGCTGACGAGGCAGGTAGATCCGCAGGTGGAGCGGGCGCCGCAGGTGATTCAGGACAAACACTTTATGAGGAAGCACGGGCCGAATGCTTACTACGGGCAGGGCGGCGCACATTAAGGAGCAGATGATTTCGTTAACGGCTATAAGCA
>CADCQE010000284.1 GCA_902803505.1 uncultured Lachnospiraceae bacterium
AAAATGACGCAGTGGGGACGGTTCTTTTTGCGACATAAAATGTCGCAAAAAGAACCGTCCCCACTGCAGCATTTTTTGTCGCAAAAAGAACCGTCCCTACTGCAGCATTACCACACTGCGCGCCCGGCACAGCCGCAGGGAAGGATGAGACCGCTGCCGCTCACGGGAAGGCCGAGTTCGTCGGACGTAATGGAGGCGGGATGGCGGGATGCGAGTGCGGATTCGAGCATATAGGTCAGCACCCCGCTCTGGAGGCCGGTGGTATAGGAGCTGATCAGGAAGAAAATGGGGCGCTCGCTCAGCAGCTGCACGCAGTTCTGAATCAGCGGGAATACCGTATCTTCGAGCTTCCAGACCTCTCCTTTCGGCCCGCGGCCGTAGGAGGGAGGATCCATGATGATGGCATCGTAGTGGTTGCCGCGCCGGATCTCCCGCTCGACGAAGCGGATGCAGTCGTCCACGAGCCAACGCACGGGGCGGTCGTCAAGTCCCGAAGAACGGGCATTTTCATGGGCCCAGGTAACCATGCCTTTTGAGGCGTCCACATGGGTGACCGAGCTCCCTGCTTCCAGAGCCGCACAGGTCGCGCCGCCGGTGTAGGCGAAGAGATTGAGAACTTTTGCAGACCCGCCTCTTGCCCGGAGCAGAGAGCGGAACCAGTCCCAGTTCGCAGCCTGCTCGGGAAAAAGACCCGTGTGCTTAAAGCTGAAGGGCTTGATATTGAAGGTCAGGGAGCCATAGGCGATCTGCCAGTTCTCCGGCAGATCATTGATCTTCCAGCTCCCGCCGCCCTTCGAGCTCCTGTGGTAGTGGGCGTTCGGATGCGTCCAGCCCGGGTGTCTCTTTGGCGTCTGCCAGATGACCTGGGGGTCCGGGCGGACCAGGGTGTAGGAGCTCCAGCGCTCCAGCTTCTCGCCCTCCGAGGCATCGAGTACTTCAAAGTCTTTCCATTTATCTGCGATCCACATGACGTGTCCTTTCATGATTCTTTCTGTGATCTGATTCTATGGTAGCTCGAAGACGCCTGTGAGTCAATGGAAATGGGGGAAGGCGGCATTTCACAAAGTTGACATCAAAGAACAGTTGCCGTAAAATGCTCCATATGTTATTTGAGAACATGAGGAGGACACAATGAAGGCGTATCATGAGATGAGCAGACAGGAACTGTTGGAGGAGCAGGCCGCTCTGGAACTTCAATTTAATGAAATCAAAAAGAAGAAGCTGAAGCTCGATATGTCCCGCGGGAAGCCCTCCTATTCCCAGCTTGAGCTCTCAAATGAGATGATGGATGTGCTGGATTCGCACAGCTATTTCAATGACGAGACCGGAACGGACTGCCGCAACTACGGAATTCTTGCGGGCATCCCGGAAGCGAAGCGGCTTATGGGGGAAATGTCTGAGGTCGGCCCGGACGACATGATTATATTTGGGAATTCTTCACTGAATATTATGTTCGACACGGTGTCGAGATCCTTTACCCACGGCGTGTGCGGTGCGACGCCCTGGCACAAGCTGGATCGGGTGAAATTCCTCTGCCCGGTGCCGGGCTATGACCGACATTTCCGGATTACGGAATACTTCGGGATCGAGATGATCAATATTCCGATGTCCGAGACGGGTCCGGATATGGACCTCGTGGAGCAGTACGTGCAGAGCGACCCGGCGGTAAAGGGGATCTGGTGCACGCCGAAATACTCCAACCCCCAGGGCTACAGTTACTCCGATGAGACCGTGCGGCACTTCGCAGCCCTCACGCCTGCGGCGGAGGATTTCCGTATCTATTGGGACAATGCCTATTCCATCCACCACCTGTACGAAGATCCCGAAGAGCAGGACGTGATCCTGGAGATCCTTGAGGAATGCAGGAAAGCCGGCCATCCCGATATCGTATTCAAATTCATCTCTACCTCCAAGGTGACTTTCCCGGGCTCGGGAATCGCTGCCCTGGCGGCTTCGAAGCGGAATCTGGAGGATATCCGGAAGCACATGGCTGTCCAGACCATCGGGCATGACAAGATGAATCAGCTCCGGCATGTCCGCTTCTTCGGAAATCTGGCCAACATGCAGCAGCACATGCACAGACATGCTGAAATCCTGAGGCCGAAGTTTGAGGCCGTCGAGGAGACCTTTGAGCGGGAGCTGGGCGGACTTGAGATCGGCGAGTGGACGAAGCCGAAGGGCGGGTATTTCATTTCCTTCGATTCTCTCGACGGATGCGCCAAGGCCATCGTTGCAAAATGCGCGGAGGCAGGGGTGAAGCTGACAGAGGCGGGAGCCACCTATCCCTATGGAAAGGATCCCAGAGACAGGAATATCCGCATCGCACCCTCCTTCCCGGAGCCTCAGGAATTGCAGCGGGCCGCGGCGATCTTTGTGCTCAGCACCAAGCTGGTGAGCATACAGAAGTATCTCGGAGAAATGGCGTGAAAACCGTGACCCGGTGAGAGAAAAATATAAGACAAAAGGACAGCGGTTCATCGCACTGAATCGCTGTATATAAGGTATTCGGACACTGCGGCGGGGCATTGGGGAGTGACCCGCTGCGGGAGAAAGGGGTTATTATGAGCGATCCCTCTGATCTGAAGGACAGGAACCTTCCACTGGAAGACGAAGATTCAGAGCTGGATGACATCGAATTGACAGATGAGGATGATCTGACAGAACCGGTCATCCGGCACGAACCGACAGAAGAGGAACTCAGAAAGATGCAGCGCCGCAGACGTCTTCGCTCCGCGGCGAAGCTGATCTGTGTGCTTGTCATCATAGGGTGCGTACTCGCAGCTGGCATTTATGCGATCTACGACCACTACTATGAATATTATTCCACGCATTTCTATGAGGGGACGACCATCAATGGAACCGATGTCTCCTTCCGGACTGTGGATGTCATTAAGAAGAGCATCCGCAGCGACATTTCCAAATATTCCCTGACAGTGCATGAAAAAGACGGAACCACGGAGGTACTCAGCTCGGAGGATGTGGGCTGGGCCTATGTGGACGACGGCAAAGTGGACGAATTCATGGCCAGCCAGGACGCGAAGCACTGGTACAAGCACTACCGGGACGGGGCGAAGTTCGAGATCTCGGCGGGGACGACCTACGACAGGGATAAGGCGCTGGCCTCGATCCGCAGTCTCCATGCGCTGCAGGAGGAATACGTGACGAAGCCTGTCAATGCGGCTCTGATCCAGAATGCAGAGGGAAATTATGAAGTCACGCCCGAGATCGAGGGAAACCTGCTTGATGCATCGAAGGTGGAGAAGCAGATTCTGGCGGCACTTGACGGATCGAAGAAGAGCGTAAGCCTCGTGGAACCGGACTGCTATGTGCACCCGGAAGTCTTCTCGGACAATGAAAATCTCTGCCGCCGGCGCGACCAGTGGAACCGCCTTCTCGGTATCCACCTGACCTACGAATTCGGCGATAACTACGAGGACATTGACCGCAGCATGCTGCTCCCCTATATCACGGACGATGAGGAGAACGTCACTTTGTCGACGGATTTCGTGACGGATCTGGTGTACAGCTGGGGAGCGAAGTACGACACCTTCGGCCTGGACCGCTATTTCCGCACCTACAGCGGAGACGACGTACTGGTGCCGGGCGGCGACTACGGCTGGTGCATCAATATTGACGAGACCATCGCGAAGGTGAAGGCCGAGCTGGAGAATGCGGAGAGCGGCGTCAGGGAAGTCATCTGGCTCTACGAGGCCATGGGCTGGGACAACGACGGCCTGACGGGAACTTATGTGGAGGTCTCGCTGTCACAGCAGAAGCTGTGGTGCTATAAGGATTACGAGCTGGTCGCCGCCACGGACGTGGTGACCGGACAGCCGACAGGGGACAGGGAAACCGTCAGGGGCATTTTCGCGATCGATGCCAAGAAATCCCCCGCCACCCTCGGCAGGATGGACGTACAGGGATATTCCTCACCGGTGGAATGGTGGTGCCCGTTTAACGGCGGACAGGGACTCCATGACGCGCCCTGGAGGGGAGCCTTCGGCGGAAATATCTATCTCTCGAACGGGTCCCACGGCTGCGTCAATATTCCGGTGGACCAGATGGAAGCAATCTACGATACAGTGTCCATCGGAACGGCTGTGGTCGTCTATTAGAAAGAAAACGGCGTGCCGCGGATCACAAAGAAAGGCGGAATAAGCGATGTCTGAGAATCAGCCAGAGAGAAAACGAGGCGGGTTGGGCCCTGTCAGATGGATCATACTGATTGTGGCGGTCTGCGTATTTTGCTATTCCGGCTACCGGCTCTATGTCATTTTCAGCGGATACAAGGCAGCCAGCGATGAGTACAGCTCTCTCGCCGACGATTTTACCAGTCCCGTCGCCGCAAATGGGAAGGCCGCCGGTGAAAAAGGGAGCGCGGCAGCGGTCTCCAAAGGCGCGGATGCGGCGGATGCCAATGAGAATGGAAGCTCCGTTAAGACGGCTGCTGTATCCGACAGCAGCGAGAGCGAGGCCGTCAGCAGCGGAAGCGTGGCGGATTCCGCTCCGCTTGAGGCGGAGCTTACCGAGAGCAAGGCCGATCTGGTGATCCCTGAAATCCCTGTCATCGAGAAGGAAGAAGAACACTACCTGGTGGAGGACGCGGAGCCGCCCCTCACGGTGAACTTCAAACAGCTTCAGGCCATCAATCCGGACATTGTGGGATGGCTGTACGTGGATGCGCAGAACAACATCAGCTATCCGATCTTAAGAGGCGAGGACAATGAGATGTACCTCCACCAGACCTTCCGGAAGCAATATCTCTTCGCCGGCTCCATCTTTGAGGATTACCACAACAATACGGATTTCGCGGATCCCAATACTGTGATCTACGGGCACAATATGAAGGACGGCAGCATGTTCGGCACGCTGAAGAATATGAACGACCAGGAGAAATACGACGCGAATCCGTATTTCTGGATCCTGACGCCGGAGGGCAACTACCGCTACCACATCTTTGCGATCTTCACAACCGGGGCAGATTCGGACACCTACACCTTGTACTACCAGAACGGACCGGAGTTCCTTAAGTGGGAGGAGAAGATGCAGAGCCAGTCCAATGTGAAGAACGAGGTGCCGCTTGCCAAGAGCGACAAAGCCGTGATCCTGTCCACTTGTACCTCGGACAGCTCCGTCCGCTGTGTTGTCATTGGAAAATGTGTGTCCAGCGACCGGCCGCAGCGGAAGCAGGCCGCGGCGCTGACTACGGTGAAGCCGGAGGAGTGAGTTAAGCGGGCTCATTTCTCAAACTTATAAAAAAAGAAAAATCTACCCCCTTAGAATTGTAACATCAATATGATAGTATCTTGTTATCATAACGAATTTGTTACAACTCGCTGATGAAATCGTAAAGAATTGCTCGCATTTCGGGGAGCGGAAAGGAGGCAGATGATATGAAAAAACTGCGTTTTCTGGCAGTGCCGGCCCTCGCTGTATGCCTGATCTTTCTTCTTACGGCTGCGGTCTGGGCGAAGTCCGGAGCGGACTACAGGCTCTATGCGGATTTTTTGAAGCAGAATGAATTTGTCTACAAGCTGCAGAAGAAGACGGACAACGGCCTGGACACTTACGGGCTCACCTTCAACGACACCTACGGCAGTGCCCGCTACGAGAAGAAGAGCATTTCCTTCTGCCTCCTGGATCTCAACAGCGACGGCGTGAAGGAGCTCATCGTAGCCCGCATGTACTCCGCCTGGGAGCCCAAGGCCATGCAGCTCTACATTTTCACAATCAAGGGAGGCAAGGTCCGCTTTGTCAGATACAAGGGGAACGACGACTACTCCATCCGCTGCACGGGCCAGAAGATCTGTTATTCCAAAAAGTTCAAAGCGCTCTACTGCCCGGCTATGGAGCAGAATTCGGATGCATACTTCGACGACGAGACGTCCAGCAAGGCACTCTACACGATGAAGGGCACGAAGATGGTCCGCAGCCATTACGCGGATCTCCGCAGGAAACGGGATGTCTCGGGGAAAGAAGAGGAGCTGAAGCTGTACCATTTTCAAAGTGGAAATTCATCGAAGCTTGTTGAACTTGAGGGAACGCCCTCGGCGACCTTCCGAGAGTATTACAAGAGCTATTTTGAGGATATGAACCTGAAGAGCTTTAAGCTGTACCAGAACAACGCCGCAAATCGCAAGAAGCTTCTTGGAAAAGCATAAGGGAAGAAGTATAATAGAATAAGGAGCAGGAGTCAGGGGGCAAATGGGACATTTGTCCCCGTCCTTTGTATTAGGAAGATCATTGTATTAGAAAGATCATCGTATTAGGAAGATCAATCAAGTTTAGTCAGGAGGAGGAGAGAAGATGGCTCAATTGCAGGAACAGATCGCTGAACTTCAGGAGATCATAGATACTCACAGCCGCATCGTCTTTTTCGGCGGGGCCGGCGTGTCGACAGAGAGCGGGATTCCGGATTTCCGCTCCCAGGACGGGCTGTACAACATGCAGTACCGCTATCCCCCCGAAACCATCATCAGCCACTCCTTCTTTGTGCGGGACACGGAGGAATTCTATCGCTTCTATAAAGACAAGATGCTCATCCTGGATGTGGAGCCCAACGCCGCCCACAAGAAGCTGGCGGAGCTGGAGCAGGCCGGTAAGCTCAGTGCGGTCGTGACCCAGAATATCGACGGCCTCCATCAGAAGGCCGGGAGCAAGACCGTCTATGAACTCCACGGCTCCATCCACAGGAATTATTGTACAAAATGCGGCGAGTTCTATGACGCCGCCTACATTAAGGACTGCAAAGGGGTGCCCCGATGCGGGAAATGCGGGGGCCTCATCAAGCCGGACGTCGTCCTCTATGAGGAGGGGCTCGACCAGAAGGTCATTAACGGCGCGGTGAATGCGATCCGCAATGCCGACTGCCTGATCATCGGCGGGACTTCGCTGGTGGTGTATCCCGCGGCCGGACTCGTGGATTACTTCAGCGGGGACAAGCTGGTGCTGGTGAACAAGTCCTCGACCTCCCGTGACCGCAGCGCCGACCTTGTGATCAGTGCCCCGATCGGGGAAGTGTTCTCGCAGATAGCGGTGTGAGCGTGAGAATTGATTTCCCTCTTGCAGCTGAAAGTACAATGTGCTATAGTATTGGTTCGTGAGATTTTCAGATTTGTTCCTTGTCTTCCGCAATGACACAGACGGAAGGCCAAAGACCAGAAGGAGGTAAAGCAACGGTTATGAACAAGTATGAACTGGCAGTTGTCATCAGCGCGAAGCTCGATGACGAAGCGCGCACAGCCGTCCTTGACAGAGCGAAAGACTACATCGCGCGTCACGGCGGCAACGTCGGTGAGACTCAGGAGTGGGGAAAGCGCAAGCTCGCTTATGAGATCCAGAAGCAGACAGAAGCTTACTACTACTTCATTCAGTTTGAGACGGATGATTCGAATTGCCCGAATGAGCTGGAACAGCGCATGCGCATTATGGACAATGTTCTCCGCTATCTCATCGTCCGGAAGGATGAGAATGACACATTCTCCGTGACACCCGAGAAGGCAGAAGAAGCTCCGGCAGAAGAAACTGAGGAAGCCGCGGAAGCCGCAGAAGCTCCGGCTGAAGAAGCCGCAGAGGCTCCGGCAGAGGAAGCACCGGCTGAGGAAGCTGCAGAGGAACCCTCCGAGGAGGCATAAGACCAGTCAGGTTTTTTACATTTCTCCCATTATAGCCGTTAACGAAATCATCTGCTGAGCAGAACCTTTCGTTTTCCCTATATGCAGTTAACCTATGGGATTGCCTTTGGCTATTACTAAGGTTAACTAGTATACGCAACTTGTCTTAAGTGTTGAAGAGATCAGAGAGGTAATATATGAATAATGTGGTATTAATGGGACGTTTGACAAGAGATCCGGAGGTCCGCTACTCCGCAGGCGAGAGCGCCGCGGCGTTTGCCCGCTTCAGAATTGCCGTGAACCGCAGGTTCAAGCGGGAAGGGCAGCCGGATGCCGACTTCTTTGACTGCGTCGTCTTCGGGCGGACGGTTGAATTTGTCGAGAAGTATCTCCACCAGGGCAGCAAGGTCGTGCTCCAGGGGAGAATTCAGAATGATAACTACACGGATAAAGACGGACGGATGGTCTACAGGGACCAGATCGTTGTGGAGAATGTGGAGTTTGCAGAGAGCAAGGCGGCCAGCCAGGCAAACGGCAGCTACCGCGCCCCGGCGCAGTCCTCCGGCTATGACAGGCCGATGGACGGCGGCCAGCCAATTCCGACAGACAATCCAACGGGCGGTTTCATGAACATTCCGGAAGGCATTGAAGAGGGACTCCCATTTATTTGATGGAGAATTCCCGTTATAAGAGGAGATTGGAATCATGGCATTTCAGAAAGCAAATGGTGAAGGCGGATTCAGAAGAAAGGGCGGCTTCCACAGAAGAAAGAAAGTCTGCGTCTTCTGCGGCAGAGATAATGAGATCAATTACAAGGATGTGAACAAGCTCAAGAGATACATCTCCGAGCGCGGCAAGATTCTTCCCAGAAGAATCACAGGCAATTGCTCCAAGCACCAGAGAGAGCTGACAACAGCCATCAAGCGCGCCCGTCATCTCGCAATCCTTCCTTATGTACAGGACTAAAAAAGTGTGATATACTCTTACCGTCATTCTCGGACTGAACAGTCAGCCTGAGAATGGCGGTGTTCTTGGTTTATACGGCAATCCCCCCCAGGGGTCAGATTCTTTAGTATGGAGGCAGCAAATGGACGCAATTTCTTTCGGCGAGATTCTCATTGATTTTATTCCCGGCGAAGAGGAGGCAAGCTACATCCGCAATCCCGGCGGAGGTCCCGCGAATGCGGCAGTAGCGATGGCCAGGAACGGACTGGACGTGGGGATGTATACCCGCATGGGGAATGACGACTTCGGTCGCTTCCTGACGAAGACCATGGAAGATTACGGCGTGAAGCTTCTCACCCCGGAGCTCACCGATGAAGCCGTGACGACTATGGCTTTTGTGACGCTGTATCCGGGCGGAGAGCGGAGCTTCACCTTTGCGAGAAAGCCCGGCGCGGACATGCTCCTCAAGAAGGAGGACATCCGGAGGGAAGACATAGAAGGGGCGAAGCTGGTGCACGCCTCCTCCTTTTCCATGTCCGCAGGCCCGGCGGCAGAGGCCACAGTGGAGTTCCTGAGGCTTGCGCACGAGTGCGGCAAGCTGGTGGCATTTGACATCAATTACAGAAATGTAGTGTGGAACGACGACAAGGCCGCTTGTGCGGCTGCCGTGAGAGGGATCCTGCCCTATGTGGATCTCCTGAAGATCTCAGACGAGGAAGTGGACATGCTCGGCGGAGAGTCCGCAGTCGCGGATGTGATGAAGGAGTGCGGCATCGCTGCGGTGGTGGAGACCCTTGGCAGCAAGGGCGCCCAGTGTTTCTTCAACGGAAAGTGCTTCCGAGTCGAAGGGAGAAAGGCCGAGGCCGTGGATGCCACAGGCTGCGGCGACGCGTTCTGGGGAGGTTTCCTGGCCTGCCTGCTCGACAGTGGAGTCGTCACGAAGGCGGACCTGAGTGAGGCGGTCCTTCAGAAGGCAATCTCCTATGGAAATGTGGGCGGCTGGTGCTGTGTACAGGTCAAGGGCGGCATGTCTGCGCTTCCCACCAAAGAAAGAATCGAGGAAGTACTGGCGAAAGAGGCCTGACGGAAGGACATGAGAGCAGCGCTCGCTCGCTGCATTTTATAAAAGCAGTATGAAAAACCTGAGAGTCACCGGAAAACTGAAGACGTATCTGGAATGGCCGCTCGCACTGATCTTCCTGTGGGCGGCTATGGTTATCCTTTTGTTCTGGCGGCAGGGCACGAAGGCGGGGCTCATCGGCTTGTCCTTTGCAGTGGTTTACGTTGTCATCACCCTGATCCTGTATCTGGGAAGCACTCCCCGCCTGATGAACGAGATGATCGACTTCGCCACGCAGTACGGGCAGGTGCAGAAGAAGCTTCTGGAGGAGTTCAACCTTCCCTACGCCCTGCTTGACGAGGACGGCCGCTTTCTCTGGATGAACGACCGCTTCATGGAGGTCACGGGGAAGGAGCGGACCTACCACCGGAGCATCACCACACTTTTTGAGGAAGTGACGGACGAATATCTCCCGGAGGACGATGAGACGCGCTCCCTGACCATCTACCGGGACGACAAGATCTACCGGGCGGAGATGAACCGCGTCTACATCAGCGAGCTGTTGGATGAGAACAGCCTGATACAGAGCACGGGATCCGAGTACCTCATCGCAGTCTGCCTCCTCGATGAGACGGAGCTGGCGAGACTGAGCCGGGAGAGCGATGAGAACCAGGTCGTCTGCGGGCTCCTGAACATTGACAATTACGACGAGGCGCTGGAGGGCGTCGAGGATGTGCGCCGCTCGCTCCTCCTGGCTCTCGTGGAGAGAAAGATCAATAAATACTTCAATGAGGTGGACTGCATCATCCGCAAGCAGACCCACGATAAATTCTTCCTTCTGATGAGGAAGAAATCCCTCATGGAGTGTGAAGAGAAGCGCTTCCCGATCCTGGACGATGTCAAGACCGTCAACATCGGGAACGAGATGTCCCTCACCTTGTCCATAGGGATCAGCTATGGAGCGGACACCTATCTGGCAAATGCGGATTCCGCCAGGGCTGCGCTGGAGCTGGCCCTCGGGCGGGGCGGAGACCAGGTCGTGGTCCGCGACGGATTCCGGACCCGCTTCTTCGGAGGAACTACGGAATCCGCTGAGAAGATGACCAGAGTCAAGGCCAGGGTTAAAGCCCACGCCCTGCAGGAAATCATTGACGCCAAGGCCAGAGTCGTCGTGATGGGCCACAAGATCGCCGATATCGATGCCATTGGCGCGGCGATCGGCATCTATGTGGCGGCGAGGACGGCCGGGAAGCAGGCCTACATCCTGGCGGAGGACATCTCCGACTCGGTCCGGCCGGTGATCCAGGGCTTCCAGGACGATACCGATTACGAGCACGACATGTTCATTGACGAGAAGCGGGCGAAGGAGATCACCGGTGCCGACACTGTCCTGGTCGTGGTGGACACGAACAAGACCAGCTACACGGCCTGCCCGGAGCTGCTCACCCTCACCAACAGCATCGTCGTCTTTGACCACCACAGACAGGGAGACGACCGCATCCAGAATACGGCCCTGTCCTACCTCGAGCCGAATGCCTCCAGCGCCTGCGAGATGGTCTCGGAAGTGCTGCAGTATTTCAACGAGGATCTCAAGCTGAAGTCCCAGGAGGCCGACGCGATGTACGCCGGCATCGTACTGGATACCAACAATTTCAACACCAGGACCGGTGTCCGCACCTTTGAGGCTGCGGCCTATCTCCGGAGGAACGGCGCCGATATCACCCGCGTCCGGAAGATGTTCCGCGACGACCTGTCCGACTGCAGGGCCAAGGCCCAGGCGGTCGCCTCGGCGGAGATCTTCGAGGACATCTATGCGATCTCCGAGTGCCCGAGCGCCGGACTGCACTCACCGACCGTGGTGTCCGCGCAGGCGGCAAACGAGCTGCTCAATGTCATTGGGATCAAGGCGACGTTTGTCATGACGGATTACAACAACCAGATCTTCATCAGCGCCAGAGCCATCGATGAGGTCAACGTACAGCTCATCATGGAGCGGCTCGGCGGAGGCGGCCACATCAATATCGCCGGGGCCCAGCTCACTGACTGCACGATGGAGGAAGCAAGACAGCTGCTGAAGAACACAATTATAGAGATGAAAAAGGAAGGAGATATCGCATGAAGGTCATACTGCTTGAGGATGTAAAATCCCTCGGAAAGAAAGGGGAGATCGTCAACGCTTCGGACGGCTACGCCCGCAATCTGCTTCTTCCGAGAAAGCTGGCGGTCCCGGCCACTGAGGGCAATCTTAAGGACCTGGAGGCCAAGAAGCGGGGAGAAGCGAAGCATGCGGCAGAGCAGCTGAAGAGCGCACAGGAGCTGAAAGCGGAGATCGAGAAGAAAGCGGTAGATGTCTCGATCAAAGTCGGATCCGGCGGGAAGGTCTTCGGCTCCGTTTCCACCAAGGAGATCGCGGAAGCGGCGAAGACTCAGCTCGGCCTCGAGATCGACAAGAAGAAGCTCGTGCTGGATTCTCCCATCAAGGAGATCGGCTCCACTGCGGTTGACCTGCGGCTCCATCCCCAGGTGACAGCCCAGCTCAAGGTCAATGTAAAGGCGGAATAATGGACGAAGCATTGATGAAGCGGATTCCTCCTCACTCCATGGAGGCGGAGCGCTCCGTCATAGGCTCCATGCTCATGAGGGCGGATGCGGCCGTCGCGGCCATAGAGATCCTCACAAAAGAGGATTTCTATGACAGGCAGAACGGCATCCTCTTTGAGACCATGCGGGCTCTCAATGAGAGCGGGAAAGCCATCGATCTGGTGACGCTGCAGGATGCGCTCCGGAAGCAGGATCTCCCCGAGGAAATGAGCAGCATGGTCTTTGTGCGGGACCTACTGACTTCCGTTCCGACATCCGCAAATGTAAAAGAATATGCGAGAATCGTCAAGGAGAAGGCGACGCTCAGACGGCTCATAAAGACCGCCTCGAATATCGAGCAGAACTGCTACGCGGGGCAGCAGGAGACAGACGTCATCCTGGACCAGGCGGAGAAGGACATGTTCCAGGTCCTGCAGCTTCGGGCGGCGGAGGAGTACATCCCCATCCGCACCATCGTGTATCACACGCTGGAGGCGATCTCGGCGGCCTCGAGGGCAAATGGAAAAGTGACGGGCCTTGAGACCGGCTTCCACGACCTGGACTACAAGACCTCCGGCTTCCAGAACTCGGACTTCATCCTGATCGCGGCCAGACCCTCCATGGGGAAGACGGCGCTGGCCCTCAATATCTGCGAGCACATGGCGCTCAGAAAGCAGCTGCCCTGCGCCCTGTTCTCCCTGGAAATGTCCAGCGAGCAGCTCATGAA
>CADCQE010000285.1 GCA_902803505.1 uncultured Lachnospiraceae bacterium
ACCTTTGAAAGCAACGCGCGGACGGTTATGGGGAGTGACAGCGGTCTTTCTCTGAAAGCCTTAGATGAGAAGATTGCCTCACTCCAGCGCAAGCTGGTCGAGAAGGTCAATCACCGGGAGAATTACGACGACCTTGCCGAGCAGATCCAGCGGTTGCAGGCTGAAAAGGCCCAGCGTGAATCTAATAGCGCGACCAAGAAGCGGAACGCGCAGGCCGTTCGGGATTTGCAGGAATACATCCGGTCTCAGGGAAAAGAGATCACAGAATTCGATGAGAAGCTGGTTCGGAGGCTGGTTGAACGGATAACTGTATCCGATGAAACGATAACGGTTTTGTTTAAGTCTGGACAAAGCGAAGAGATCAATTTAGAATACAGTAAACGATTATAAGAAAAGCAAGGAACTGCTGATGAACAACGGTTCCTATAACAATGTCACCCTTTCACAGCACCGGCAGCCATTCAGTTCTTGGAACATGCGGGCGAGGCGTTCACGGAAGACCTGTGGTGTATCATGGTTGACAATGTTACAGTCAGCCCGTGGGACGGGATGAAGTTTTACCTGACATGCGGGTCGGATGTAAAAGTGTAAGGACAGGGCTCCCTGCTATCCAACTGGGTGGCGGGGAGTCTTTTTTCGTTCCAATCGGGATTAAATTTCGAGTTCGTACTTGACAAGTGAACTCACGTTCACTATAATAGAGAACGAGAGTTCACTAATACTTTGGAGGTCCATATGGCTAAAGATACAAAAGACAGAATACTTGCGACTGCTCTGGAGTTGTTTTCCCAAAATGGATATGCAGGCACAAACATCCGTGAATTGACGGCTTCTCTCGGGATGGTGAAATCATCGATATACAAGCACTTTGAGAATAAAGAAGCTATCTGGAATACCCTGCTGGATCATATGATCGCCTATTATAATGCTCGTTTCGGTTCTCCGGAGCAATTGCCGCCCGTTCCGGAGTCGCTGGAAGGTTTAGTAGAGATGACCATGCGGCTGGTGGATTTCACGGTTCATGATGAAAAGGTCGTCATGACGAGAAAGCTATTGACGATTGAGCAGTTTCGTGATGATCGCGCACGGGACCTTGCCACAAAGCATTTTCTGACGGGACTCAGAGATATGTTTACGCCGATCTTTGCGGGAATGATGGACAAGGGCTTGCTCCACCGCGACGATCCGGCCATGCTCGCCTTCGCCTACACCGCGCCGATCTCCGCGCTGATTCACCTGTGCGACCGGGAACCGGAGAAGGCTGGAGAAGCAATAACCCAGATTGAGACGTTCAGCCGACATTTTATCAAAACATACGGGGTGACGGAAGATGAGTAAAAAGGCGCTGGTCGTCATCGACATTCAAAACGACATCACAAAGCACTATCGGGACATCATTGACCGGCTCAACTCGGCCATCGACTGGGCGATGGAATGCGGCATGGAGGTTGTTTATATCCAGCACAACAACTTGTCTGCGGGGACGCGTACCTTCAAACCCGGCACAAAGGGCGTGGAGCTTGTGCCGGAGCTGAAGGTCGTGTCGGACAACGTGTTTGTCAAGACGAAGGCCAACGCGCTGACGAGTGAAGCGTTTCTGGAATATATCACTACCATATCAAAGGGCCAGGGGATGTGGAGCTTCTCCAGGTAATCGATCAGCCACTTCGTATTCTCCCGGTTGACCACATACACATCTGCAGGTGTCCGGATCGCAGCCTCTCGCTGCTTAGCGCTTCCGACGATGACACTCATCTTTAGGAGTGACGTGTGCTCCCAGGAGTCTCGCTCCGCAGGCCAGACTGTCTTCGCAACACGTAAGGGTGCGATAATTAGCACCTTACCGACTTCAAACCTGTCAAACATCAGGTCCAGGATGGCGGTCAGTGAGATCGCCGTTTTCCCGAGACCCATTTCCAAGATTAGCAGCGCTTCCGGGTGATCCTTCACGAAAGAAACGCAGTGCTGCTGATATGCGTGTAAATCATCTCTTTTCATATTTTGCCTTCCAATTCATCTATGATTTTCTGCAGGAGGGAGGGACCATCCAATGTGGTCAGGGCACTGAAGTACTGCGAGCAGAAAAACTTCGTGATATCCCGGACCTGAGACTGTGCTGCTCTGTCATTCGGAAACCGCTTCAGTCTCCGGTACGCTGCCCTGAAATCCTTCACCGCCTGCAATATAATGGCGTTCGCCAGTTTCTGATAGTTTTCATCCAAGTATCCTACCTCCCTCAATCGCAGCGATGATGCCGGGTATCTGTTTCGGATCGTCCAGTACGAAGACCGGAAAGCCGAGTGCTCTTAGCTGTCGGTGCCTCATCACCTGCAGAGGGCGAGGCTCCTTTCCGAGAGCCTTCACCTCCACAAATCCGATCCGGCATCCTGGCAGAAGCACCAGTCTGTCCGGCATACCATCCGTGCCAGGAGATACGAGCTTGGGACACATCCCGCCGATATTCTTCACAGCCCTCGCAAGCACGGCGGCCACTCTCCGGCCCTATCGCGCAAAC
>CADCQE010000286.1 GCA_902803505.1 uncultured Lachnospiraceae bacterium
CGCACCCTGGATCGAGCGCGTCGAGCCGGTCTCGAGATTCATGACCGTGAGCACCCGCGACCCGTAGAGCTGCATCTCATCCATCCAGCCGATCATGTTCTGGTTGGCATTGGAGACGAAGCAGTCCGGATTGATATCCGTCAGCACCACCGAAGAAGTCCCGAGGGACAGGGAGATGCGGTAGACTGTGCGGTCCAGATAGAGATAGGCCTCGTTCCCGTTATTGATGTAGCTCAGGCGCTTCAGGTCTTCCCGCATCTGGGAAAATGACTTCTCACAGGGAATAAAGGCCTTCTCCGACACCGAGGTGCTCTCGGAATTGTAGTGGCAGAGCGACACGCCGTTCATGCCCTCGTGCTCGCCGCGGTTCATATAGCCGTATACGAGAAAATCCATCCCGCCTCCCTCAAGGACGCGGATGATCTTGATATCATAATCCCTGTTGTCGAATCTCTCGTCCGTCTCCGGTCCCACATCACCGAAGCCGAAGACCTTGGTGAGCTTCTCGCCGCTGGCACTGAATTCCCACAGCGCCCCGTCCTGTACGAAGGCGAGTGCATCAGAGGTGGAATTGGATGCATAGGGGACCGTGCGCTCCGCCACACCGAGGTTCACGCCCTGGGTCGTGACCGAGCCGGGAGAAGCCCCGGTGAATACCTGGAGGGCACAGCGGTTGAAGTTGAGCACCATGATTCGCTCACTGTAATAGCGCAGGCGGTAGAACTCCCACACATGGTAGTACTCCGGTCCGTTCTCACCGTCCGCCGTGATCAGGTAGTCATTGGTGATGGAGCAGGTGACGTCATTGATCTCTACGATCGTAGGGATGGCCTTGCGGTAAATCTGGGGGTGCAGATTGCCCCAGGTGACCTGCTTGAGCGAGGATTTGAGGTTGACCGAAGTAAAGGAGTTGTTGGTGATCGTGTCGTCGGTCTCCAGATAGATGTTCAGATCCGAGGCCCCGCCCTGGTTCGTGCAGCCCTCGTAGAAGCCGTAGACGAAGTTCACGTACTTCTCCGTGATCGGATCCGCTCTCTGGATCACCCGGGCGTAATAATAGACCTCCTTTGTATCCGTCGTGACCGTAAAGCGGATCGGGTACTCCCGGTTCATGAGAATGGGCTCCGACAGGGAGAACTCCGCCGTCATGTAATCTCCGTCCGCCTTAAAATTGCCGATCTTGGCATTCTCCACGACCTCCCCGGTGTCGGGGGTGGAGATCTCATAGGCGACAGAGCGGACATTGTTGTGATAAGGCTTGTAGGAGACGGCAATGGACCGCTTCGTCGTCATGGGGATCAGGGCGCCGCGCATGTTCCGGGCGTCCATCTCCCGGACATACCCGTTCAGGCGGTTGATCTTGCTCCCGCTCACATCTATACACACGACAGGAAGCGTCGGATCCGCCAGATCCGACGCGCTGACCGCCTGCTGGCGGCCAAAAAGCTGAAGATTAGAGAAGATGACCACGCCGCCCAGATAGATCAGGAACAGCATGACCCACTTAAATGCTTTATTTCTCACTATACCTGTGTGCTTCCTCCAGCATCATATCTTTCACTTTCATGAGGCGCACCTGTGTGCTGCGCTCATTCTCATCCAGCTTCATCGTGATGTAGCGGATGCCCTCCTTGGTCTCGGGAATAATGACGTGCTCAAGGGCGTTGACCCGGCGGCGGGTCTTCTCGATCTCCGCCGCCATGAGCTGGCAGGACTTTTCGATCTCTGCGAGCTTCAGCATATCCGGAAAGACCTCTGCCAGGGACTTCACGGCCCCGTCGAGATCGCTGGAAGTGAAGGCAAAACCATAGGAGTAAATATCGTTCTCATCCGACGTCCGGGTGTCGTAATCGAAGACCGGGATATCGACGCTCATGACGTTCTTCTTGTCCTGCTTCAGGATCACTTCCTGCTTGGGCGCCATGAGAGAAGAGCGCAGTGTCTCCTCTGACATGCCGGCCTTGGCAAGAACAAAGTTCCTGTTGGCGTCCGCAATGCCCTGCTCCACTTTTTTGCGCAGCTCCATATCCTCCCGGACGAGATCCAGGAACTGGCGCATCAGCTCATCGCGCTTGTCCTTCAGAAGCCGGTGGCCTTTGGTGGCGGTGACCAGCTTCCTCTTCAGGCGCGTGAGCTCCATTCTGGTTGGTGTTACCTGTGTCGAGGCCATATTCTATCCCTTTATTTCTTGTCGTAGTACTTATCCAGAAGCTTATCGGAGATACGTTTCAGTTCGGAGCGCGGCATGATCCTCAGAAGCTCCCAGCCGATCTTCAGCGTCTCTTCGATGCTGCGGTCCGTCTTGTAGCCCTGGTTCACATACTTGTTCTCGAACTCATCGGCGAACTTCGCATAGATCAGGTCGGTCTCAGTGAGCGCGGCCTCGCCCAGGATGACCATGAGCTCCTTCGCGTCCTTGCCCCGGGCATAGGCGGCGAAGAGCTGGTTCATCGTGGCGGCGTGGTCTTCTCTGGTCTTGCCCTCGCCGATTCCCTTGTCCTTCAGACGGGACAGGGACGGGAGCACGTCGATCGGCGGCTGCAGGCCCTTGCGGTACAGCTCACGGGACAGGATGACCTGGCCCTCCGTGATGTAGCCCGTCAGGTCGGGGATGGGGTGTGTCTTATCGTCTTCCGGCATGGTCAGGATCGGGATCATCGTGATGGAGCCCTTCTTCCCTCTCTGCCGGCCGGCGCGCTCGTACATGGTCGCAAGGTCCGTGTACATGTAGCCGGGGTAGCCGCGGCGTCCGGGGACTTCCTTGCGGGACGCAGAGACTTCGCGGAGCGCGTCCGCGTAGTTCGTGATGTCCGTCAGGATGACCAGGACGTGCATATCCTTCTCAAATGCCAGGTACTCGGCAGCTGTCAGCGCCATACGGGGCGTGGAGATACGCTCAACCGCGGGGTCATTTGCCAGGTTGATAAAAAGCACGGTTCTGTCGATGGCGCCGGTCTCCTTGAAGGACTCCTGGAAGAAGTTCGCTTCTTCGAAGGTGATGCCCATGGCCGCGAACACAACGGCAAACTGCTCGTCCGTTCCGCGCACCTTCGCCTGTCTCGCGATCTGGGCCGCCAGGTTCGCGTGGGGAAGACCCGACGCGGAGAAGATCGGCAGCTTCTGTCCGCGGACCAGCGTATTCAATCCGTCAATGGCGGACACGCCCGTCTGGATGAACTCCGACGGATAGGCGCGGGCTGCGGGATTCATGGGCAGGCCGTTGATATCCATGCGCTTCTCCGGCAGAATCTCCGGGCCTCCGTCTATGGTTCTGCCCAGGCCGTCGAAGACGCGGCCCAGCATGTCCTCGGAGACACCGAGCTCCATAGCGCGGCCCAGGAAACGGACCTTGCTGTTGGAGAGGTTGATGCCCGTGGAGGACTCAAAGAGCTGTACCAGAGCGTTGGAGCCGTCGATCTCGAGGACCTTGCAGCGGCGGGTCTCGCCGTTGGCAAGCTCGATCTCACCGAGCTCGTTGTAAGTGACATTTTCAACATTCTCAACCAGCATCAGAGGGCCGGCGACTTCTTTAATTGTGCGGTATTCCTTTGCCATCGCTTCAGCGGTCCTCCTTTCCCGTGATATCTGCGAACTCTGCTGCGAGCTCCTCCGTCACCTTGTCGTACTCTCTCGCAACATCTTCTTCCTTGGTATACTTGAAGCGGCCGATGCGCTCGCGGGTCTGCATGGCGACGATGTCGTTGATATTGGCACCGGCCTGCAGGGCCTTGACGCCGCCTTCATAGAAGGCATACACGAGCTTCATCATCGCGAACTGCTTCTTGAGAGACGTATAGGTGTCGATCTCATCGAAGGAGTTCTGGTGCAGGAAGTCCTCGCGGATGGAGCGCGCCGCTTCCATCTTCAGTCTGTCCTGCGGTGAGAGGGCGTCCATACCGACCATCTTGACGATCTCATTGAGGCTCGCCTCGTCCTGCAGGAGGCTCATGAGCTTCTGGCGGGTCTCCATCCAGTTGCCCTCTGCGGCCTTGTCAAACCACTCTCCCAGAGAGTCGAGGTAGAGGGAATAGGAAGTGAGCCAGTTAATTGCGGGGAAATGCCGCTGATACGCCAGCTCGGCATCAAGTCCCCAGAACACTTTGACGATACGGAGGGTCGCCTGGGAGACCGGCTCTGAGATATCGCCGCCGGGAGGGGACACCGCCCCGATGGCGGACAGCTGGCCTTCTCTTCCTTCTTTTCCGAGGGAAATGACGCGGCCCGCTCTCTCATAGAACTGCGCAAGGCGGGATCCCAGGTAAGCCGGGTAGCCTTCTTCACCGGGCATCTCTTCGAGTCGGCCGGACATCTCGCGGAGGGCCTCCGCCCAGCGGGAGGTGGAGTCGGCCATCAGCGCCACGGAGTAACCCATGTCGCGGAAGTATTCGCGATCAGGACGGTTCTCTGCATAAGGGACTCTCCCGTGCGGGGATCCTTCAGTTCGGGGAACTCGTTCAGAACGTCCGTCATCTCATTGCCGCGCTCGCCGCAGCCGATGTAGACGACGATATCGGCTTCCGCCCATTTTGCCAGCTGGTGCTGGGTGACGGTCTTGCCGGA
>CADCQE010000287.1 GCA_902803505.1 uncultured Lachnospiraceae bacterium
AGCAGCGCTCTCTGCCTCGGAAGCTGCGCTCTCGGCGACAGACTCAGCAGCGCTCTCTGCCTCGGAAGCTGCGCTCTCGGCGACAGATTCAGCAGCGCTCTCTGCCTCGGAAGCTGCGGAAACAACTTCGCTCTGAGCTTCTTCCGCTGTAGAAGCAGCTTCTTCTGCCTTAGACTCAACTTCCTCAGCAGCGGAGGAAGCATCTTCGACAGCTTCTTCTACTGCAGATGCAGCTTCTGAAACAGCTTCTTCTGCTGCAGATGCTGCTTCTGAAACAGCTTCTTCAGCCGCAGATGCAGCTTCTGAAACCGCCTCTTCCGCCACAGATGCAGCTTCTGAAACCGCTGCTTCTGCGCTCGAGACTGCCTCTTCCGCAGCATCCTGTGCCCCGGATACAGCGCTCTCAACTGCAGACTGAGCTGCAGAAGCCGTATCCTTCGCAGCTTCTGCAGCAGTAGAAGCCGCGTCCTTCGCAGTCTCCGCTGCAGAAGAGATCGCGCCCTCCGCCGCAGATGCTGCAGCACTTGCCGCCTTAGAAGCTGTGTTCCCTGAGGAGCCGCAGCCGACAAGGGCGGTTACCATCACTGCCGATAATAACAACACACCAACTTTTTTCATTGCCGTTTTCTCCTTTTTTGTTTCTTTAAGTTCGTATCGAAACGTCATAACCCATTATACTTCAATTTTTTTGATTGTAAAGCGAAAAAGCTTCTTCCTTGGCTGGCGGGAAGGGTACGGCTGCTCACTGCTTCCCCTTATTTCGGAAAAAAGAGACCAGCAGATAGATCCCGATGAGAATCCATGCTGCAATCAGGGCGCTGATCAGGATCCGGGAGGTCGCAGGCAGCGGCCCCAGTTTTTTAGGAGTAGACTCATCAATGCTGATCTGGTCCAGGCGATAGAGCGAACTCACGGAATCAAACAGATCATCAAAAAAAGCGTCATCCACCTTCTGCTTGCGGCGCACGGATTTCACCGTCGTCTCTATCATCTGGCCCGCCGCTTCGCGGAGGGACGTGGACCCGTTGAAGACCGGCGTGGTAAAGGTATTGGACGTGTTGGCAAGAAGCAGGTTGGAGGCCTTGATCTTCACCTCGTAGTGCTCCTTATTGTCCTCCCCGATGCGGGAGACGTAATCCTGGTATTGTTCGGACAGGCGGGCCTTGCTCGTCACCGGCACATACCCTTCTGTCTCGGCATAAGCAGTCTGCACATCATTGGTGAGCAGGTACTGCATAAAGAGCCAGGACGCCAGCACCACCTGGGGATCATCTTTATTAAAAATGCAGACTGACGGTCCCTGGGAGATCATCTTCGGATCGTCCGGATCCGACTGCGGAATGGTCATGACCTCCGTCTCGAAATCCACCAGGGCATCCTCACTGATATCAATGAGAGGCGCATCCGATCCCATCCAGGTCGCCCCCGCAGTGGAGTCAATCGCGAAGATGCACTGCCCCGCATTCAGGAAATTGGCAGGATAGCCGGAGATCTTGAAGGTGGAAAATGCCCCTGTCTTTGTGTGCTCCGCCACCTCTTCCAGAATGGACTTCGTCGTGTCGTTGAAGATCTCTATCGTCCCGTCGTCCTGGGAGTAGCCGCCGCCTCTCTGCTTCAGCATCTGGATCATCATGTTGTCCGTGGACTTATAAATGAAGGGAATCAGAACCTTCTGGCCGTTTACCGCATATGTGCCGTCAGGATTCTTCTTGGCGGCCGCCTCCGACACCTCCCACACGAAGTCCCAGGTGAGGGTCTCGGGAAGCGTATAGCCCAGCTTCTCCAGATAAGTCCTGTTGACATAGCAGGCCTCGGTAGAACGCATATAGGGCAGGGCCATCGTGACGCCGCCGATCTTGCACTCTTCCAGGAATTCCGGCACAATCTCGTCTTTTTTCGGCGCGTCGTACTTCAGCTCGCTTCCCGCAAGGCCGTAGCGGGAGTCGTCCATCAGCTGCTCCAAAGGCACGACGACATCCCGTCCCGTCATGTAAGTGGCGATGTGGTCGGGATATGTGATGCAGACATTCGGAGTCGTATTTGTCGAAATGTTCGTAATGACGTCATTGTAGATCTTGCCGTAATCCGTGTAGAGGCGCAGGTTCACCTTTATATTCGGATAGAGCTTCTCAAATTCCGCAATAGCATTCTCGTAGATCTTGGTCTGGGCGCGGTTAGTGTCATTTTTCGCCCAGAAGCTGATCTCGTATTTTGCATTTTCCGAAAATGATTCCGGAACCTGAAACTCCGGCAGTCCCCGGGAGCCGTGGCATCCGGCGAGCGAAAGCGTCACCAGGGCAAAAGCCGCAGCAAGAGACGCCCGCAGCATCCATTTTCTCATCCCTTTGTCCCTCCTCTCGAAACACCTGCCATAATCTTCTTGTGGAAGATCAGGAAGAGGACGATCAGCGGCACGGAGATGACAACAACAGCCGCCATCATCGCGGGAATATTCTCCCGGCCGAAGCCGTTCTCCCGGATCTCCTGGATGCCGTTGGACACAAGGAAATAAGCCTCATTATCCGTGATCAGCCGCGGCCACACGTAGCTGTTCCAGCACTCAATGATCTTGAGAATCGCGATGGTGACGATGGTGGGCTGGCAGATGGGCATCATGACCTTG
>CADCQE010000288.1 GCA_902803505.1 uncultured Lachnospiraceae bacterium
GAGCCCGCGGAGCTCGGGGCCGACCTGATCGTCGGCTCGCTCATTAAGAATCCCGGCGGCGGTCTTGCCCCGAGCGGCGGGTATCTCTGCGGCACCAGGGAATGCATAGAAAATGCGGCTGTCCGCATGACCTGCCCGGGGCTCGGAAGCGAGATCGGCCCCAGCCTCACGCTGAACCCCTCCTTCTTCCAGGGATTCTTTCTGGCGCCGGTTGTGACCGCCTCCGCCCTGAAAGCCGCTGTCTTTGCCGCCAATCTCTACGAGAGGGCCGGCTATGCGGTATATCCCGGCGGAGCTGAGGCGCGCTATGACATTATTCAGGCGATCACACTGGGAAGCCCGGAAAAAGTGAAGGGCTTCTGCAAGGGGATCCAGTCCGCCTCCCCCGTGGACTCCCACGTCACGCCCGAGCCGTGGGATATGCCCGGCTATGACGACCCCGTGATCATGGCGGCCGGGACCTTCGTGTCGGGGAGCTCCATCGAGCTCTCTGCAGACGGGCCGCTCAGGGCGCCGTATAATGTGTACTTCCAGGGAGGGCTGACATGGCCGTCGGCGAAGTTCGGGGTTCTGATGTCGATGCAGTGCCTCGGGAAGGGCTGAGTGACTCTTACTTGCATTCGATTTCTTTTTCAAGTACAATAGAGTAGCTTCTGTTACATAGGCCTGCTCGAGACGGCACACCTGGCGGAAAGAGAGGACTATGGCAAAGAGAAGACTTGCTGAAAAAGGGGCCGATCTCACCCGGCCTTATGAGAAATGCCTCATGTATGGAGCGTCGGCACTGACCGACGCTGAACTTGTAGCAGTCATTTTGCGCTGCGGCAAGAAGGGTATGGGCGTCACGGAGCTGGCGCAGAAGGTTCTTGACCTGACGCCGGATGGAAGCGGCATCAAGGGACTGTGTACCCTGTCGTCCGCCGATTATATGTCACTGCCCGGCATCGGGGAGGTCAAGGCGGTTATTCTGGAGTGCGTAGGTGAGCTGTCAAAGCGCATTTCCGTAAAGAAAGCAGTTCGCCGCGCGCAGATGTCTGAACCGAAGGCGATCGCAGATTATTTCATGGAGCTGCTCCGGCACGAGGACCAGGAGAACCTGCACTGCGTCATGCTGGACTGTAAGCTCCGGATGATCGGGGAGGAGAGGATCTCAAGGGGGTCCTCGACGATGTCCATTGTATCGCCCCGCGATATCTTCCTTGCCGCGATGAGACACAGAGCGGTCTCCATCGCATTAGTGCACAACCATCCGAGCGGTGATCCCACGCCGAGCGCCAATGACCTGTTCCTGACGGAGCGGATCCGGATCGTGGGCGAACTTATGGAGATTCCACTGCTTGACCATATTGTGATCGGGGACAGATGCTTTGTCAGCTTTATGGAGGACGGATATCTGAAACCCGGGAGTGACAATGAGAACGAAACATGCTTTTGGCGTAGACCTGGGTACCAGCGTGGTGAAGATCTACAGCCTCAGAAAGAACCGCTTATTGAGTGAGCATGATATGATTGCTGTCATGGACGGCAATCAGGTCATCGCATTCGGCAATGACGCCTATCAGATGTATGAGAAGAATCCGCCGTGTATCAGCGTGGACCGCCCCATGGTGGGAGGCAGGATCGCAGACGTCGCCGAAGTTGAGATGCTTCTGCATCTTCTCCTGAAGAAGACAGACCGGCACGCCTCTCCCAGACCCGTCATCTATTTCTCAGCACCAATGAATATGTCCGAGCTGGAGAAGCGCGCCTACTATGCCATCAGCGACGCCGGCAATCCGAGGAATCCAAGGGTATTTCTGGTGGACAGGCCTATCTGTGATGCGATCTCACTGGGCATTCCCATCTCGCGGACAAAGGGCAGCATGATTCTGGACATCGGGGCCCAGAGCACAGAGGTCTCCGTGATCGCGGGAGAGCAGGTGATCGTCAGCGACTCCCTGCCGATCGGCGGCCAGCAGCTCAACGAAGCCATCTGCAACGAGATCCGCCGGGAGCGGAATCTCCTGATCGGCAAGCGGAGCGCCCGCCGGCTCAAGACCTCACTGGCCACCTTCCTCTCGAATGGGATGGAAGAGCGGAAGGTCACGGGGATTGATACGCTGTCCGGCCTGCCGCGGGAGGACACGATTCATTCCGAACTGGTAAATGATGCGGTCCGCAATGAGATGAAGAAGGGGGCTGAGGCAATGCGCATTTTCCTGGAGCGCACGCCGCCCCAGATCTCCGGCAGCATTATGAATGAGGGAATCTACCTGACAGGGGGTACGGCAAGAATACCCGGGATAGAGCGCTATCTGTGCCGCATGATCGGCTGCCGGATCAACCTCTCGAAGGATTATGAATTCAGCACCATTAAGGGCCTGGAGGAGCTGATGCATCACAAAGAGCTCCGCAAGTGGGCTCACTCTGTAAAGGGCAAGAAATGAAAAAGAAACTGGACTTCAATGACAAAGGGCGCCATCTGCTCGTCATCATGATCATAGTCTGCATTACACTGATGCTCACCGGACTTACACTGCCCAGGGTGAAGGGACCCGCCAAGGCTGCGGCGGGCTTCGTTGTGACGCCGTTTCAAAATGGCATCAACGAGATCGGAAAATGGTTTACCGGGCTCTTCTCGGGGTTTCAGAATGTCCGGCGCCTGACGGAGGAGAACGAGGAGCTCCGCGCCCAGATCGATGAACTGACGCAGAAGAACAACGAACTGGTCCAGAACCAGTCGGAGCTGACAAGGCTCGAGGAGCTCTACCAGATCGACAAAAAATACAGTGAATACTCCAAGGTGGCGGCTGAGGTGATCTCAAAGGATCCCGGCAACTGGTACAGCACTTTTGTCGTAAACCGCGGCACCAGGGACGGCATCGCTGCAGACATGAACGTACTCGGACAGGGCGGCCTCATCGGTATTGTGACGGAGGTGGGAGAGAACTGGGCGGAGGTCCGCTCGATCATCGACGATGAGAGCAATGTCTCCGCCATGGCGGCCAACACTTCCGAGCCCTGTGTCGTGACAGGCAATCTGCTGCTGATGGACAGCGGAAAGATCGAGTTTAAAGGCCTCCGCGACAGTGACAATGAGGTGACGGAGGGCACCAGCATCGTGACCTCCAATATCAGCGACAAATACCTCACCGGTCTCCTCATCGGCTATGTGAGTGAGATCTCCCTGGATTCCAACAATCTCACGAAGTCCGGCACCATCATTCCGGCTGCGGATTTCCGGAACCTCAGGGAAGTGCTGATCATTACCGAACTCAAACAGACAAAGGAGGGCTGAGAGTGAAGCGCAAGCTGATCATTGTCCTCATCGCCTGGATTCTCTTCCTTCTTCAGACCACGGTCTTTGGCAGGATGGAATTCCTGGCGGCAAAACCGAATCTTCTTCTGATCCTCACTGTTGCGATCGGCTTTATGCAAGGCAAGTCAGAAGGCCTCTTGACGGGATTCCTGTGCGGCATCCTGATCGACCTCTTCTATGGGGATATGCTGGGCTTCTATGCATTGCTCTATATGCTCGCGGGCTATTTCAGCGGCCGTTTCGCTCAGATCTATTTCGATGAGGACGTGAAGATTCCATTGATTCTCACAGTGGTGACGGATCTCATTCTGAACAGCGTCGTCTATGTAGCCGGCTTTCTTCTGAGAGGAAGAATCGGCTTCTTTGGATACCTCAGGGGGATCATTTTCCCGGAAATTGTTTGTACGGCTCTCTTTACGATCTTTCTGTACAGGCTGTTCTATAAGATCAATCACTCACTTGTGGAGAAAGAAAAGAAAGGCCAGCAGTCTTTATGGATCAAAGGGTAAAACGATATAGAAAAATACATACGAACCGCCCGATCTTGTTAGTGCTGATATTCATTCTTCTCTCCGGGGTGCTCATTCACAGGCTCTATGTGCTGCAGATTGTCCACGGCGAGAGCTACCGTTCCAATTTCAGCATGAAGACCACTAAGACGAGAACGATAAGGAGCACCCGCGGCGACATTTATGACAGGAACGGGAAGCTGCTGGCTTATAATGAGCTCAGCTATTCCCTCACGATCGAGGACTCCGGCTCCTATGACACAAACCGCATGCGGGACCTGGCCCTGAACGGTGAGGCCTACCGGATCTCCCGGATCCTTGAGGAGCACGGGGATTCGCTCAGCAACGACTTCCATGTGGTGCTCGATGAGAAGGGCAATTACTCCTTCAATGTAGAGGGCAC
>CADCQE010000289.1 GCA_902803505.1 uncultured Lachnospiraceae bacterium
GCGCCCGAGGGAATCCCGGACGAGGCCGTGGATCAGCACGTGGTGGAAGGGACTCATCCCGGTCTGCTCATAGCCTGAGAAGACCATGCGGATCACCCAGAAGAAAATGATGTCGTAGCCCGTCACGAGCACATCCGTCGGATAGAAATACTCCAGCTCCGGCGTCTTCTTTGGCCATCCGAGTGTGGAAAACGGCCACAGCGCGGAGGAGAACCAGGTATCCAAGGTGTCCTCGTCCTGTGACAGGTGCGTGCCTCCGCACTTCGGGCAGACAGCGGGTGCCTCCTTTGCGACAATCATCTCCCCGCAGTCCGCGCAATAGTAGGCGGGAATGCGATGTCCCCACCACAGCTGGCGGGAAATGCACCAGTCGTGAATGTTCTCCAGCCAGTTCAGATAGATCTTCGTGTAGCGCTCCGGAACGAAGGTGAGGTCGCCGTTCTTCACTGCCTCGATGGCGGGCTTCGCCAGTTCATCCATGCGGACGAACCACTGGGGCTTGACCATGGGCTCGACCGTGGTCTTGCGGCGGTCGTGGGTGCCGACGGCGTGGGTGTGGGGCACTACCTTTACAAGGAGTCCAAGCTACTCCAGATCCTTTACGATCGCGCGCCTCGCCTCGTAGCGGTCCATGCCCGCGTATTTTCCGCCCAGCTCATTCACCGTGGCATCGTCATTCAGGATGCAGATCTCCTCCAGCTGATGCCGCTTACCCACTTCGAAGTCGTTGGGGTCGTGGGCCGGGGTGATCTTCACGCAGCCGGTCCCGAATTCCTTGTCCACGTATTCATCCGCGATGACCGGGATCCGGCGACCCGTGAGAGGAAGCTCCAGCAGCTTCCCGACGAGGTGCTGATAGCGCTCATCCTCGGGATTCACGGCGACAGCCGTATCTCCGAGCAGCGTCTCGGGGCGGGTCGTCGCAATCTCCACATACTGCCCCTCTTCGCCGACGATCGGGTAATTGATGTGCCAGAAGAACCCGTCCTGGTCCACATGCTCCACCTCTGCGTCCGAGATCGTGGTCTGGCACTTGGGGCACCAGTTGACGATGCGGGAGCCCTTGTAGATATATCCTTTCTCATAGAGCTTCAGGAACACTTCCATGACTGCGTCCGAGCAGCCCTCATCCATCGTGAAGCGCTCGCGCTCCCAGTCCGCGGAGGAACCGAGCTTATGGAGCTGGTTGATGATCCTTCCGCCGTACTCGCGTCTCCATTCCCAGCAGTGCTTCAGGAACTCGTCCCTTCCGATCTCATCCTTGTCGATCCCCAGCTCTTTCAGGTGCTGGGTTACCTTGACCTCGGTGGCGATGGCGGCGTGGTCCGTGCCAGGCTGCCAGAGCGTCTCGAATCCCTCCATCCTCTTCCAGCGGATCAGGATGTCCTGGAGTGTATTGTCAAGGGCATGGCCCATGTGAAGCTGGCCGGTGATATTTGGCGGAGGAATGACGATGGTGAACGGCTTCTTATCCGGATTCACTTCGGCATGAAAATAGCCGCCGTCGAGCCATTTCTGATATAAACGTTCTTCAAGACCCTTCGGGTCATATGTCTTTTCGAGTTCCTTATGCATGGTCTTCGTTCCTTCTCAATCTAATATTTCTTATTTCATCCAAGGGGCGTCGTCTGTCGGAAAAGCATCGACTTCTTCCATCTTGGGAACATCCAGATTCATTGCAAACGGGTCCTGCGCGGCGGGAGGAACCGGCGTGTCCTGGGCGGAGTTCATCGAGGCGGCACCCGGCTGCAGCGCCAGCAGCTTCTTCTTCAGATCGTCCTCCATAGTGCGCAGGTCGATCTCCGCCTGGGCCCGCTTCTGCCTTCCCTCCGTCTGGATCTTCGCCACCTCGTCCAGCGTGGTGATCAGGGATTCGTTGGTCTTCTTCAGCGTCTCCATGTCCACAATGCCACGCTCGGAGGCCTTGGCGGTCTCGATGGTGGTCTGCTTGAGCTTCTGGGCATTCGAATTGAGCAGCTGGTTCGTCATATTCGTCACCTCGTTCTCCGCCTTCGCGGCCTGAAGGGAGTCATTGAGCCCCAGAGCGAGCACCATCTGGTTCTTCCAGAGCGGAATTGTGTTGACGATGGTGGACTGGATCTTCTCCACCATGATGGTGTCGTTGTTCTGGATCATGCGGATCTGGGGGGCCGTCTGCAGCGCCACTGCCCGGGTCAGCTCCAGGTCGTAGATCTTCTTCTCGAAGCGGGTGAGCTGGTCCTCCAGGTCCTTCGCCGCCTGGGCGTCCTCTGCGAGGCCGCTCTCAACTGCCTTCTGCTTCGCTGCGGGGAGATCATTGGCCTTTACATCCGCGATCTTCTTCTTGCCCGCTGCGATGTACATGCTGAGCTGTTTGTAATAAGTGAGGTTGGAGGCATACATTTTGTCCAGCATATCCACGTCTTTGAGCAGCGTGATCTGGTGCTGCTGCAGCGCCTGGGCCACCTTGTCGACATTGACGGAGGCCTTGTCGTAGCCGGCTTTGATCTCGCTCAGCTTCTTCCCCTGCTTCTTGAAGAGGCCGAAGAGGCCGCCCTTCTCCTCTTCGCCGTCGGGATCGAAGCTCTTGAGCTCCGTGATCACGCCGGTCAGCATATTCCCGACCTCGCCCAGATCATGGGTCTTCACATTCTGCAGTACAGACTCGGAGAAATCCGCCATCTGCTTCTGGACGCCCCCGCCGTAGTTGATGATCGTGCGGGTGTCCTTGATGTTGATCTGCTTCGCAAAGTCTTCGATCTGCTTTGTCTCTGCTTCAGAGAAAGTGCCTGTGCTTGTGATCGGGTCTTCGTTCCTTGTGCTGCTCTGCAATACCTCTGCAGCCTGGGATACGATCTGGTCGGAGACCTGTTCGGTGGACATCTGGGCTGTGCTGCTGCCAATATCACTCATTCCTGATACCTCCTTGCTCTTCGATGGCTTTTTCTTTCTTCCTATCCTCTAACGTGCCGTGCAAGGCACTTCTTTTTTCCCTTGTGCATAAAGAGATGCTGCCGGTAGCGGTCAATGCATCCCTTCACTCCAGGCTCTGGGTCTGCGCCTGGGCGGCTGAAGCCGATGCCGTCTGCGCCTGGGCAGCGGCAGCCGGGGCAGAAGCTGCCTGCGCCTGAGCCGCGGCGTCCGCCCGCCTCTTCGCGGCCGTCATCTCATCCTCCGTGAGCCCGTCCTGCTGCATCATCATTTTCATGACATTGATGTCACTGGACACGTCCATCGCCTGCTCCTTGAAGAAGCTGTCCAGCAGCTTCTCAAAGGCATCGCTGATGGTATCCAGAGAATTCTCAATCTCGCGCTTCGCGTTCTTGATGTTGTCGCCCTCCACCGGCTGCTGGTCCATTTCTTCATAAGCCTTCACCAGCTTCGTTGTGGTGGGGAGGTAATAATTCATGAAGAGGTTGAGGCTTCCGGCCAGTTCCGGGCGCTTCCGCACCTCCTCGAAGATCCGCCTCGTGATCGTCTCCATCCGGTTCAGCTTGTCCGTGACCTCCTCGCCGGGGATGCGGTCATTTGCCTCGTGAATCATGCGGATGTATTCATTGCCCTTCTCAAGGAGCTCCCTCACCTCGGGGGAGTACGCGGCCTCCCGGGCCTCGCTCTGCATCCGCTGCTGCTCCTCCGCCTGCCTGAGTTCCGCGGCGTGCTGCGCCGTCTCCCTGTACTGGGAGTAGAGCTCGTCCGAGGCGATGAAGCAGGTCTCCTTCTCATCAAAATGGCCCTGCTTGATCATCCCCTTGCTGCTGAATTCCTTCAGCTCGGAGACCACCTTCTTCCTCGGCACACCGCTCTCCTTCGCGATATCATCCACGTCCGCATAGAGCTTCCTGAGGAGAATGCTGCGGTACTTATTAAAATGCTCGGTCTTCTTCACGGCGCGCCCGCCGAAAATGATGCCGCAGAAGCTCACCGCCGTGATGACAGCCGTCACGACTGCAAGGGGTCCCGCAGCTGCGCCGAGAAAGATCCCGTGGGCCGCGGCGGCCACCACTCCGAGCGTCACCGTGAGCGCACCGAACACCACCGAGCCGGCAGCTCCGATGACCTGGAGGATCTTGCCCCCTGTTGTGTCGCCCGGCTTCGCGAAGTACTGCGCTTCATAGGCCTCGCGGTTCCTCCGCTCCGCAGACCTCCTCTCCGCCTCCTCTCTCCGCACCTGGGAAGGAGTCCTTCCCCGGACCGGCCGGTCCCGCATGGATTCGCCCTGCTTTGCCGCCTCGCTCACGCCCTTCGCAAAGGACGAGGCCGTATGCGCCACTGTGTCTGTAGCGCTTCTCATCAGGCCGCCGATCTGACGGCTGAGGTCCGTATAATCATTGCTCTTGATCGCGTTATCAATGACATCGGACACCCGGTCAACTGCATCTTTTATTGAATCCAAATCTCCCATATTCTCACTTCCTTCTTATGCCATTGCCGCTGGCGGGATTCCCTGTCATGCGGAACAATCCCGTCTTACTTCCAAGACACGATGATGCTGGCAGCTGCGGGCCTGTCCTGACTCCATTTTATAAAAAATGCAGGAAGGGGTTCCCCTCAGGCCAGATTAAAGATAAGAATTCCCGCAATGATCAGCACGATGCCCGCCACCTTCTTCTTTGTGAGCTTCTCTTTGAAGAAGAGTGCGCTCAGCACCGCAACCTCTACAATCCCTATGGACTCCATGACGGAGCCGCTCTTCACCTGGACACCTTTGGTGTATCCGAAGAGGGCGAGCAGCATCCCAAGGAACATCAGGCCGTAGCCGACGATCACCTTCCAATTGAGGTACTCTCTAAGAACACTGTCATGCTTCTCCATCGCACTTTTTTTCAGCAGCATCTGGGCAAATGCAGCGATCGTGGCGGAGGCAGCGAACATGAAGACCCAGGGGGTGAACTCAGTTTGCATCCTGATTCACCAGTATAATGCCGAGCAGCACGACCGCAATGCCGACGATATTCAGCGGCCTGGCGCGCTCCCCGAAGAACAGGATCCCCCACAAGAAGGACCAGCACACTGCAAATGCCCGGTTGCAGTATGCGATTGATAAGTCAAAGCGTTTAATAATCTGCTGCCACAGGACCGCATAGAGGCCGAGACAGCACACCTCCAGGAACAGCCAGAGGTATCCCGTCCAGGTCAGCGCGTGGATCTCGCGGCCGAACAGGGTAATGGACCCTTTGTGGCCGGAAGCGATCTTCGAGCAGACCCCCGATCCTGTATAAACGATCACGGCGGATTGAATTGCGATGACTGACAGAAATGTCAGCTTCTTCCTGCCTCCTTCCGCCTTTGCCTGTTCTCCCATACGACTCAGAGATTCTCCTGTCTTTATCGAGTTTTGTTCAAATAAACATACTTAACATACTATATCACATTTCCTCTTCTGTTTCACTAGTGGAATCCTGAGCAGAAAATAAAAAAAGAACTGCAAATGCTGCGAAAAATATGGTATAGTTGCCATTAGCAGTATGCTTCGCTTAAAAACATCCATTAGAGAAGTCCAGCTGCTCGCATTAAGGTACCATGGGAGGAATACACATCTATGTCAGAAGAAATCAGAGAAGCAATTGAGACACCTGTGACAGAGGCAGCTGAGACTGCACAAGAGAAAGCCGCCGAGGCCGCCGGAGCAGCTGAGACCGCAGAAGAGACAGCTGCGGCGATCGCGGAAGCTGCTGTCGCCGAAGAGGCGCCTTCTGAAGTCCCCGCTGCCAAGACCCCCGCTAAGGAAGCCTCTCCCACTGAGTCTATGGACGACTTCGCAGAGGAGCTCGGAAAGTCCATGCGGAAGATCGAAGTCGGGGAGATGGTGGAAGGAGTCGTAACCGGTGTGTCTGAGGAAGAAGTGACTGTCGATCTGCAGTACTACGCTGAGGGCATCATCCGTAAGCTCGACTACTCGGCGGATCCCAGCTTCTCGATTAAGAACGACGTCAAGGTCGGCGATCCGGTAAAGGCCACAGTGCTCCGCACAGACGACGGCCGCGGCAATATCCTGCTCTCCCGCAGGAATGCGATGGAGCAGCTCGCCTGGGACGACTTCAAGAAGATGAAGGATGAGAAGACGGACACGGAGATCCGCGTCGTCGACGCCGTCAAGGGCGGTGTGATCGGCTACCTGAACGGCATCCGCGCATTTGTCCCGGCTTCCAAGCTCTCTCTGGAGAAGGTCGAAGACCTGAGCACTTTCAAAGGGAAGACAATCCCCGTCCGCGTGATCACCGCAGAGAAGGAAGGGAAGAAGCTTGTGCTTTCCTCTAAAGAAATCCTCCGCGAGCGCAGGGCTTCCGAGAAGGAAGAGCGCATCAACAAGATCCAGGTGGGGCTTGTGACAGAGGGAACCGTGCAGTCTCTCATGGCCTACGGCGCTTTCGTAAGTCTCGGCGACGGAATCGATGGCCTGCTTCACATCTCCCAGATCGCCAGCAAGAAGCGCCTAAATCATCCCAGTGAAGTCCTCAGCACCGGCGACACCGTGAAGGTGAAAGTCACCGCCGTGAAGGACGGGAAGATCTCCCTCTCCCAGAGGGCGCTCGAGGAGAACGCCCCGGAGGCGGCGAAGCCTGCGGCGGACGATGAGCCGAGAGTATCACTTCCAAAGAGCGAGAAGCTCACCACTTCGCTGGGGTCGCTGCTCAGCGGGTTGAAGCTCGACAAATAAAAAATGATGCAGTGGGGACGGTTCTCCCTGCGGCAAAAAATGATGCAGTGGGGACGGTTCTCCCTGCATCATTTTTTTGCAAAAAAA
>CADCQE010000290.1 GCA_902803505.1 uncultured Lachnospiraceae bacterium
ATATGTGGCAGAGCACTATCTCGGCATGAAGGTCGAGGAGCGCGAAGTGCCGCTCACGGAGCTCAGCTCCTTCGAGGAATGCGGTCTTTGCGGCACGGCGGCTGTCATCTCCCCGGTCGGCAAGATCGTGAACGGAGATAAGGAGATCTGCTTCCCCAGCGGAATGACGGAGATGGGTCCCACGACTAAGAAGCTCTATGATACGCTGACCGGCATCCAGATGGGCCGCATTGAGGCTCCGGAGGGCTGGATCTGCGAGATTGGATAACCCGAAGAAAGAGGGTGCGGCATATTTGCTTGCCGCACCCTCTTTTTTCTTTCCTCTCTCACTGATTCGAAAACAGATGGATCTTCTCTTCCACCACGGCCTTTACGGCGTGAACCTGGTAGGGACTCACTTCACTCTGTAAATGTACCCCGTCATTGTAAGCCTGGATCGCGCCCTGGCAGCAGGCGATATTAATATCCGTGAAGATATCGATCTTGGATATCCCGCTCTTAATCGCCTCGCGGATGGCACTGTCCGTAAGGCCGGAACCCCCGTGCAGCACAAGCGGGACATCTGCCGCCTCCATGATTGCCCGGATCCTCGAATAATCCAGTGTGGGTTCTGTGAGGTACTCACCGTGGGCCGTGCCGACAGAGACAGCCAGTGCATCTGCCCCCGTCGCCTCCACATAATCCGCCGTCTGCCTGGGATCCGTGAAATAATCCGCTGCCTGTCCCGCCTCCAGCTCCGCGGCCGAGGGAGTGTAGCCCAGCTCCGCTTCCACAGTCGCGCCAAAGGCATGCGCTGTCTTCGCCATCTCCGCCACCTTGGCCTTGTTGTTCTCCAGAGTGTCTCTGGAGCAGTCCAGATTCACTGACGTAAATCCCCGCCTCAGCGCCTCGATGCAGCAGTTGAAGGTCTGCCCGCGGTCGAAATGGACGACAACCGGCACCTCCGCCTTCCTGGCCATCGGGACGACGAAAGAAGCGAACACATCGAGCGGACAGATGTCCAGCTGCTTCTCTTCTATTCCCAGAATGACCGGTGCCTTCAGCTCCTCAGCCGCCGCGAGCACGCCTCGCGCCATTTCCAAAGAAACCACATTAAAATGGCCGACACAGTACTTCCCCTTCTCTGCAGGGATAAGAACATCCTTTAAATTCGCCAACATAATGATTCACCCCTTGTTCAGTACTTCCCTCTTCTGGCTGTTACATAATGATCTTCTTTGCAGAACGCATGTGATCGGCAAATTCGAAAACCAGGCGGACGGCAGGCGCTCAGTGGTGGAACAGCCGGATCCCGGTAAAGGCCATCGCAATTCCGTAGCGGTCACAGGCCTTGATTACGTCCTCATCCCTCACCGAGCCGCCGGGCTCTGCAATATAGCTCACGCCGGACTTCTTCGCTCTCTCAATATTATCGGAAAATGGGAAGAAGGCGTCGGATCCAAGTGCAATCCCCTTACGGGTGTCGAGCCACGCCCGCTTCTCCTCCATGGTAAACACCTCAGGCTTCTCTGCAAACAGAGTCTGCCACACGCCGTCCTTTAGGACATCCTCGTATTCGTCGCCGAGATAGACGTCAATGGCATTGTCCCGGTCCGCCCTGCGGATGTTCTCCACAAAATTCAGATTGAGAACCTTGGGACACTGGCGGAGAAGCCAGTTGTCCGCTTTGCTGCCGGCGAGCCGCACGCAGTGGACGCGGGACTGCTGGCCCGCTCCGATTCCGATGGCCTGGCCGTCCGCCGCATAGCACACAGAGTTGGACTGGGTATACTTCAAGGTGATGAGGCTGATCAGGAGATCCCGCTTTGCCTCCTCCGGCATGGCCTTGTTCTCAGTGACCACATTGGCAAGCAGCTCTTCATTGATCTCCTGCTCATTGCGGCCCTGCTCAAAGGTGATGCCAAAGACATCCTTGTGCTCCAGCGAAACCGGGCGGTAATCCGGGTCCATCTCTATGATATTGTACGCGCCTTTCTTCTTCTCCTGCAGGATGGCGAGAGCCTCGTCGGTATATCCCGGAGCGATGACCCCGTCAGACACCTCTCTGCGGATGATGGAGGCAGTGGAGGCGTCGCACACATCACTTAAGGAAATAAAATCCCCGAAGGAGCTCATGCGGTCCGCACCGCGGGCTCTGGCATAGGCGCAGGCGAGGGGACTGAGCTCTCCAAGATCGTCCACAAAATAACTGCGCTTCAAGTCCTCGCTCAGGGGAATCCCCACGGCAGCGCCGGCGGGAGAGACGTGCTTGAAGCTAGCCGCCGCCGGCAGGCCGCTTGCACGCTTTAGTTCCGACACCAGCTGCCACCCGTTCAGCGCGTCCATAAAATTGATGTAGCCCGGTCTTCCGCTCAAAATGCGGACAGGCAGGTCCCTCCCGTCATTTACAAAAATCCGGGATGGTTTCTGGTTCGGGTTGCAGCCGTACTTCAGTTCAAGCTCTTTCATCTTCTCTCCTCTTGGTCAATATGTTAATCTGCTGCAGCAATTCAGCATTCCGCTCACCCGGGACGTGGAATCGTCACAATTTGTTTACTATCCTGGACTCATAAGTGCCGTCTCTCAGAGCGATAAAGCGGGTGAAGAGCGCCACCTTGTTCTCTTCATTGAGTGACTCCCAGAGCTCCCCGGTGAAGCGATCCAGATCATTCCCGACACGAACGCGCTTCGGCTCCCCTTCAAAGCTCGGGAGCGGATTGCCGTCCGTCATATAAGTGCTGAGGAAATGTCCTTCGCCCGCCAGTGCCGGTGAATATGTGAATGTGAAGCGGTGATCCGAATCCGGACAGCCGTCTGCACTCTTCAGGATTGAAAGCTCATAGGAAAAGGAATGCTCTGTCAGGTGCACGATTCCGGAGATCCTGGGGGTGTAATTCGGGCCATCCGGCTCATAGCGCCGGCCCCGCAGTGTCTGCTCAAAAGAAAGTCCGGCACAAAGGCCTTCACAGACCGTATCTGTCTGATCTCCATTCGTCACAATCGTATCCCGGCCAAGGACACGCACCGGAGCATAAATAATCAGGCTCGGATCTTTCAGCTTCGACTCATCAAAAGCCTGAGTGCGGATTCCCTCTCCATCCTCCACAAAAATCCTGTTCCTGGAGTTCTCGCTTCTTCCCATAATGAAATAGGCAATTGCGGCATGTTCCCCATCTTCGGTTCTGCCCAGCATAATCCCTCTGCCGGGATAAGGATTCGTCCGCAATAATTCTGTAAGGCTTACTGGCTTCACACTGCTCCTCCTTCTCTTAGGCCGGGATCAGGGCTTGCTCCTTTTTTCAGGAAGCGTGAGATACTCAATGGGCATCTTGTAGAGTTCAGACATTGCACAGAGGTCCCGGTACTTGATCTCTGTTACCCCTGTCTCCCAATTGACTATGGTCTGTTTCGTCCTTCCAAGGGCTTGTGCCGCCTCATCCTGTGTCAGTCCCACATTGACTCTGGCTGCTTTCAGTGTAATCTTTGGCATCATTTTTTTCTACCCTCTTTTCCCTTTTTTTCTATTTTTCATCGTAATCCATTTAAAATGGATTTTCAACAAGAAAAAAACATTTTTTTATCAAATCAGGGGACGAAATAATCAACGTGTTGTATAATTGGAGTGATTTGTTTAGATTAGATTTAAGAGCAGGTTGTTTACAGCTGCCTGCCAAGTAAACATCGGAGGCTGGAAATGTCTGGAAGCAAAGAGAAAAGCAGAAGTGAGATCCTCTCTGCCAATATCAAGCAATACCTTAAGATAAACGGACTAAAAGAAAGCGAAGCCGCGGATCCGGCTCTCCTTACAGCTTTCTGCATGAGGGCTGCTTCCGCGGCACATTGTCTGCATATTCATCTTTTTATCCGTGCAAAAGCGATGATTTCCTGCTTCTGCATCGGCGCTCCTGATTACTGTTCAACAGAATAATTCGGAGCTTCTTTTGTGATGTGAATATCATGAGGATGAGACTCCTTGAGGGCTGCAGCCGAGATCTTTACAAACCGGGCCGTCTCCTGAAGGATGGGTATGGTCTTCGCACCGCAGTACCCCATACCGGAGCGGATCCCCCCGATCAGCTGGAACACTGTGTCCTCGACAGATCCCTTATAGGCAACCCTCCCTTCGACGCCCTCGGGTACCAGCTTCTTCGCTTCTGTCTGGAAATAGCGGTCCTTGCTCCCCGCCTCCATCGCAGAGAGGCTCCCCATCCCGCGATATACTTTGTATTTCCTTCCCTGATAGAGTTCAAAGCTCCCGGGGGACTCATCACAGCTGGCAAACATGCTTCCCATCATGCACACATTCGCCCCCGCTGCCAGAGCCTTCGTCATATCACCCGAGTACTGGATCCCGCCGTCGGCGATGATCGGCCTGCCGTACTTCCTGGCAGCCTTTGCGCAGTCCATGACCGCAGTGATCTGCGGGACGCCGATGCCGGCGACTACCCGCGTCGTGCAGATCGAGCCGGGCCCGATTCCCACCTTCACGCAGTCCGCTCCCGCTTCGAAGAGAGCGGCGCTGCCCTCCTCCGTGGCCACATTTCCCGCGATCAGCTGAAGATCCGGGTAAGCGCTCTTGATGAGGCGGCAGGTGTCAAGAATATTTCTGGAGTGACCGTGGGCGGAATCGACGACAATCACATCCACATGAGCTTTTACCAGGGCTTCCACCCGTTCCATCACGTTGCTGGTGATGCCGACAGCCGCACCGCAGAGGAGACGGCCCTGGGAATCCTTAGCGGAGCTCGGGTACTTGATCTGCTTCTCGATATCCTTGATCGTGATGAGTCCTTTCAGATTCCCCTCCTCGTCGACAATCGGAAGCTTCTCCTTCCGGGCGCGGCTGAGGATCTCCTTGGCTTCATCCAGCGTGACGCCCTCCTTCGCGGTGATGAGCCCCTGAGACGTCATCTGTTCCCGGATCGGCCTCATCATATCTGTCTGAAACTGAAGGTCGCGGTTTGTAATGATGCCTACCAGCTTTCTCCCCTGGGTAATGGGCACACCTGAAATCCGGTATTTTGACATCAGCGCATTGGCATCCCCGAGAGTGTGGTCCGGAGAGAGAAAGAAAGGATCCGTGATGACCCCATTCTCTGAGCGCTTGACCATGTCCACCTCTTCAGCCTGCTGCTCGATGGACATATTCTTGTGGATAATCCCGATTCCACCCTGACGGGCCATAGCGATCGCCATCCGATGTTCTGTCACGGTGTCCATTCCCGCACTCATCATGGGGATATTCAGCCGGATCTGCTCCGTCAGCCGGGTGGACACATCAACGAGATCCGGTGTCACTTCAGAATATTGTGGAACAAGAAGCACGTCGTCAAAGGTAATCCCTTCACCTGCGATCACCGCCATACATTTCCTCCTCCTGATACAATGCCTGGGATCTGACTGAGCTGCTGTCAGATGCTGTCCTATGTTCCCTATACACTAACAGGCTTGCGATAAAATCGCAAGCCTGACTTTTTCTTTGTATGGATCAGCGGTCCCGGACTCACAGTATATCAGTCAAAGAAGACCTTGCCCGGCCGTCTCCAGCGCAGATCCTCGAGCATGGTGTCATCCAGATGAAGGATGACCTTTTTGCTGTCCGCACCGCCCAGAACGATCACATAGGCCTTCTGGTCCTCATAGCCTGAGGAATAGTCCACGGGCTTAAATGTCTCTCCATAGCTGTCCAGATGATGGGACCCCCGGGGTGCAATGCATTCCATGTTCTCTGCGTCGATCTGCATCAGGTTCTTGCGGCTCTGCTTGGAATACACCGCGGCTATATCAATCTCGCCATTTACATAGGTGTATTCATATTCCACATTAAATCTCGGGAACAGGAAGTGGTCCGCAATCACGAAAACAATCAGCAGGATAAGACAGAGCGGGCTGACCAGGAGGCCCAGCAGGGCAGAAATCACCGTTCCCGCAATCAGCAGGACCTTAAAGATCGCATCTGTAGGCCTCGGTTTTCTTGCTACGATCAGTTCGGAAAAGTGGTCACCCATAATCTCTTACATCATTCCGCCCATGCCTGCACCGGCCGGTGCCGCTGGTTCGGGCTCCTTAATAATGGAAACAGCAGATTCCGTGGTCAAAAGTGTCGCTGCGATGGAATTCGCATTCTGCAAGGCAGATCTTGCAACCTTAACAGGATCAAGGATCCCTGCTTCTACCATGTCAACATACTCATCTGTCAGGGCATTGTAGCCAGTGCCGTCCTTGGATCCCTTCACGGTATTGACGACAACGGCGCCCTCCTGGCCTGCATTCACCGCGATGCGGTACAGCGGGGACTCCAGGGACTTCTTCACGATCTCAGCGCCGGTCTTCTCGTCGCCGCTGAGCTTCTTGATCACTGCATCGAGATGCGCTGCAGCGTGGACGTAAGAGGAGCCGCCGCCTGCGATGATGCCTTCCTCAACTGCAGCGCGTGTTGCATTGAGGGCGTCCTCCATGCGGAACTTCTTGTCCTTCATCTCCGTCTCGGTCGGAGCGCCGACGCGGATCACGGCTACACCGCCTGCGAGCTTCGCCAGTCTCTCCTGGAGCTTCTCGCGGTCGAAGTCTGACTTGGTCTCGGCGATCTGGTTCTTGATCTGGGCAACACGGTCCGCGATCTCCTTCTTGTCGCCTTCGCCGTCAACAATCACGGTGTTCTCTTTCGCAACCTTCACGGCCTTGGCGCGGCCGAGCTGGTCAATCGTAACTTCCTTCAGGTCGATGCCGAGTTCATCGGAGACGACGATGCCGCCTGTCAGGACTGCGATATCCTTCAGCATCTCTTTTCTTCTGTCGCCATAGCCCGGGGACTTCACTGCCACGACATTGAAGGTGCCGCGAAGCTTGTTCACGATCAGAGTGGTCAGCGCCTCGCCCTCCACGTCTTCTGCAATAATGAGGAGCTGGGAACCGGACTTCACGATCTGCTCAAGCAGCGGAAGAAGGTCCTGGATGTTGCTGATCTTCTTGTCTACGATCAGGATGAAGGGCTCGTCGAGGCGGGCTGCCATCTTCTCCATATCCGTGCACATATAAGCAGAGATATATCCGCGGTCGAACTGCATGCCCTCAACCAACTCGAGCTCTGTCTGCATCGTCTTGGATTCTTCGATCGTGATGACGCCGTCCTTGCTGACCTTCTCCATGGCATCCGCGACCATCTCGCCGACTTCCTCATCGCCGGAAGAGACTGCTGCGACGCGCGCGATCTGGGCTTTGCCGCTCACCGGCTTGCTCATCTTCACAAGTGCGTCCACTGCTGCATCTGTGGCCTTCTGCATGCCCTTCTTCAGGATGATCGGATTCGCACCTGCTGCGAGGTTGCGCATTCCCTCATGAACCATCGCCTGTGCGAGAACCGTCGCTGTCGTGGTGCCGTCGCCGGCAACATCATTCGTCTTGGAAGCAACTTCCTTAATAAGCTGGGCACCCATGTTCTCAAAGCCGTCCTCCAGCTCGATCTCTTTCGCGATGGTCACGCCGTCGTTCGTGATGGTCGGCGCACCGTAGGATTTCTCAAGCACTACATTGCGGCCCTTCGGTCCGAGCGTCACGCGGACGACATCCGCCAGCTTGTCAACACCTACCTGCCGGGCCTCGCGGGCCTCTACACCATATTTGATATCTTTTGCCATGATTGACTTCCTCCTCTATCTGAACTTAAGAATGCTCTCCGATTAATCTTCCACCACTGCCAGAATGTCATTCTGTCTGACAACGATAAACTTCTCCTCGCCAAGCTTGACTTCCGTGCCCGAGTACTTGGAATAAATCACCTTCTGCCCGACTTTGACGCTCATCGTGATCTCCTTGCCGTCCACAACGCCGCCGGGTCCTACCGCAACGACTTCCGCCTGCTGGGGCTTCTCTTTGGCATCTCCTGTCAGGATGATACCGGATGCTGTCTTCTCCTCGGCTTCTACTTCTTTCAGGACAACTCTGTCACTGAGCGGTACTAACTTCATAAATCAATGCCTCCTTTAACTATGACTCTCGTCTGGGTTTGTTGGCACTCGATAATTAAGAGTGCTAACATCTAAAGGATACTATACGCTCAGTGTGGCACTGATGTCAAGGGGTTTTCAAAAAAAGAGACGCATAAAGCCGAAGCTCATGCGTCCGGATGCGAAAGCCAAGGGGGCCGTCACTTCTTCCCCCGATGTGCTTTGATTTCATCAAGTTCATCAAAAATATAGTCGTTGAGCACCTTGATGTATGTCCCCTTCATGCCGGAGGATCGGGATTCGATCACCCCTGCGCTCTCAAACTTCCTCAGGGCATTGACGATGACGGAGCGGGTAATTCCCACGCGGTCCGCGACCTTACTGGCTACAAGAATTCCCTCATTGCCATCCAGCTCTTCGAAGATGTGTATGATCGCTTCCAATTCGGAGAATGACAATGTAGAGAAGGCGGACTTCACAACCTGCTTCTTTCTCTGTTCCTCGGCGTTCTCCTCGTCCACGGAGCGCATCATCTCAAGCCCCACCACAGTTGTTCCGTACTCGCTGACGATGATGTCCTCTATGTCATACAGGGGCTCCGACCTGTAGGAAAAGACGGTCCCGAGCCTCTCCCCGGCGATATCGATGGGATTGATGATGGCCGTGTACTTCCCCACATCCTCTCCTGTAAACCCAAGAGTTTTCAGGTTGACATTCTCTTTTGTCGAGAGAACTCCGAGGAAACGCTCGTTCAGCAGTGAGTCGACAAAGCTCCCGATCTCGCCGGTGATCATCTCGTCCAGCTTATCGACCCCTTCGCAATGGCCAAAGCCCAGTACTTTGCCCTTTTTACTGATCACAAGAATATCTGAAGAGAGTGTCTCTACAAGAACATTGCAGATATCATTGAATACCACTTTCGTCGTATTCGTGTTGTGGAGCAGTTTGTTGATCTTTCGGGTTTTATCCAGAAGCTGTACGCTCATTCCTCTCTCCTTTCTTTTCCTTCGGAGGCTGGCCGGTCCGGACTGCATGCGAAGGAAGCTTTCCCTCATTGTCCGGTGATATCATTTCTTATATAAATGGGCTGAACCGCCTCCTACTCCTGCTGAAATTGTCAGATTTTTAAAAATCTTATATTTACGCTTCTCTTAACACCTAAATCTTTGCCCGATTCTCATCGTAGCACAAAATTAGCGTCAAAACAAGAGTTTTGACGCTAATTCAAAAATATTCAGATATTTTCGGAGTATCCGCATTTTCCGTCAGAACATACAATCTTATTTCCTTTGCGCACCATGTAACTTCCGCACTTCGGACATTTTTGTTCTACCGGAAGGGCCCAGGACATAAAGCTGCACTCAGGATTGTTCTCACAGCCGTAGAAGCGCCGTCCCTTTCTCGATCGCTTGAGGACCACTTCGCCGCCGCACTCCGGACATTTTACTCCGGCTTTCTCAAAATACGGCTTCGTGCTGCGGCATTCGGGGAAGCCGGGACATGCCAGGAACTTGCCGTGGGGTCCATACTTGATCACCATGTTCCTTCCGCAGTTCTCGCAGAGCACGTCCGTGACCTCATCCTCGATCTTTACCTCTTCGAGCTCGGCGTTCGCTTTGTCGATCTCTTCCTTCAAGTCGGGGTAAAAATTCCGGACAATCGTCTTCCACGCAATCGTCCCCTCCGCTACTCCGTCGAGGAGTGTCTCCATATTTGCAGTGAAATCCTCATCTACGATCTGGGGAAATGCCGACATCATGATGCCGTCCACAACCTCTCCCAGCTCCGTTATATAGAGGTTCTTCTGCTCCTTGGTGATATAGTGCCTGGCAAGGATCGTAGAGATGGTCGGCGCATAGGTACTGGGTCTCCCAATGCCACGTTCCTCCATCGTCCGGACCAGGGATGCCTCAGTGAAATGGGCCGGCGGCTGAGTAAAGTGCTGCTCGTCCCGCAGTTCCCTCAGAGAGACCTCGCTGTCCTTCGTGATGGATTTCAGCAATGCGTTGTCGCTTGCCTTCTCATCGTCTGAAGACGTATAGACATCCATAAAGCCGGCAAAGCGAAGCTTGGATGCAGCAACGGCAAAGCTGTATTTCCCTCCCGCGATCTTTACGGAAGCGGTGTCGTAGACGGCGGCTGCCATCCGGCTCGCCGCAAACCGGCGCCAGATCAGCTGGTAGAGACGCAGCTGGTCCCTGCTGAGAGATCCCTTGATCCGTACCGGCGTCCTCGTGATATCCGTGGGACGTATCGCTTCATGGGCATCCTGTGCCCCTCTTGTCTGGTTCTCAGAAACGGGACTTCCCACATATTCCTCGCCGTACTCCTTGCGGATAAATGCTCTGGCATCTGCATCCGCCTCCACTGCGATCCGGGTGGAGTCCGTGCGCAGGTATGTGATCACACCCACAGTGCCCTCTCCCTCAAGATCGACGCCCTCATAGAGCTGCTGGGCAATCCGCATCGTCTTCGTCGTCGAGAAGCCGAGAACGTTCGCTGCCTCCTGCTGCAGAGTACTTGTCGTAAACGGAAGGGGCGGTTTCTTTCTCCTCTCGGAATGTCGGACGTCACTGACGGCGAAGCTGCACCCTCTCAGCTCCTCCATGATCGCCTCCGCTTCTTCTTTCGAGGAGATCGTCAGCTTCCCGCTCTCATCGGCGCTCAGCTTCGCGGTCAGGGGCTTCTTCTGCCCGGCAACGGAGAAGTCCGCCTCGATGGTCCAGAATTCCTTCGGGACAAATTCGGCAATCTCCTGCTCTCTCTTCGCTATCATTCGAAGAGCTGCAGACTGCACCCGGCCTGCGGACAGTCCCCGCTTTACCTTCTTCCAAAGCACCGGGCTGATCTGGTAGCCCACCAGCCGGTCCAGAACGCGCCTGGCCTGCTGGGCGTCTACAAGGTTCATATCAATCTTCCGCGGAGTCTTCAGCGAGGCTTTCACCGCATTCTTTGTGATCTCATTGAACGTAATGCGCTGAACTTTCTTCTCATCCAGCTTCAGTGCGGCGATCAGGTGCCAGGAGATCGCCTCCCCCTCCCGGTCCGGGTCCGTTGCGAGATAAATGTGGTCGGCTGTCTTTGCTGCTTTCCTCAGCTTTGCCAGCAGGTCGCCCTTCCCTCTTATGGTGATATACTTGGGTTCATAATCATGCTCAATGTCAATACCCATTTGGCTCTTGGGAAGATCCCGGACATGTCCCATGGAAGCTTCCACGTCATAACGGGTTCCCAGAAATTTCTTTATCGTCTTCACCTTCGCCGGCGACTCAACGATCACCAGATTCTTTGACATAAGCTTTCCTCCGAAAGATCCTCACGGGTGAGGAGAGTTCGATTACCAACTATACATGAAAAAGAATCCTCTTGCAAGTGTCAAAAACCCGCATCCGCAAAAAGAGGGGCAATCATCCATTTGCGGCAGAGAGGGACTCCCGCAATTCCTTACAGGCAGAGGGCTCGAAAAAAACTCCGGGTATTTCCCAAGCCAGTCTAGGAAATCCAAGGCTTTCTGTACTATAATCGTAAGACACACATCGAATTTCTTTTTCCCATTTCTCAATCGATCCTGTATTGCTATGGAGGAGACCGCTATGTTCAGCAGCGTTCTTTCAGCAACCCTCACAGGTCTCGACGTCTCCGCCGTCCACGTGGAAGCAGACGTCAGATACGGCCTGCCGCAGTTCACCATGGTCGGCTGCCTCAATCCCCAGGTGAAGGAGGCCCAGGACCGTGTGCGCTCCGCATTCAAGAATGTCGGTCTGGATCTTCCATCCAAGAAGATCACGGTCAATCTGTCTCCGGCCGATCTGCCCAAAAGCGGGTCCCGCTTCGATCTGCCGGTGGCACTGGCCATTCTCTCGGCCTGCGGGGAGATCCCGGAGCACTCCTTATGCGGCGTCATGGCTGTCGGAGAGCTCTCATTGTCCGGGAAGATCAACCGGATCAGCGGAGTGCTGCCGATCGCGATGAAAGCGAAAGAGGTCGGGGTCTCCCTGCTTATTGTCCCCTCTGCGAATGAAGCCGAGGCGAGGGCTGTGTCCCATCTCCCGATCCTGGCCTTGTCTGCCATCAGCGAAGCAGTGGATTATTTCCGGGACGGAGTGCTGCCGCAAAGGCCTCCGGTCATCCCGCCGGATCCCGCCCTCAATTGTTATAAGGAAGATTTCTCGGATATTCATGGGCAGCTCTCCGCCAAGCGCGCCTCTGTCATAGCCGTGGCCGGCTTTCACAATCTGCTTCTCGTAGGGACTCCGGGATCCGGCAAGACGATGCTGGCCAGAAGAATCCCCACGATCCTGCCGTCCCTGACTCCGGAGGAGGCTTTGGAGATCTCCCGCATCTACAGCATCGCCGGCCTGCTCGACGACGAGCATCCGATCACGGGGGTGCGCCCTTTCCGCCACCCCCATCACACCATGTCACCCCAGGCTCTGGCCGGAGGGGGGAAGATTCCGGCTCCCGGTGAGGTCTCCCTCGCTCACCGCGGAGTCCTCTTCCTCGACGAGCTGGCCGAGTTCCATACACAGACCCTGGAGATCCTGAGGCAGCCATTGGAGGACCGGGAGATCATCATCTCAAGAGCCTCCGGCACCTACCGCTTCCCCGCTTCCTTTCTGCTTCTGGCAGCGATGAACCCCTGTCCCTGCGGATTCTTTTATCCAAGCCAGATGACACGATGCAGCTGTTCCCCCAAGGCCATCCGCGATTACAGAAACAGGATTTCCAAGCCCCTCATGGACCGCATCGACCTGAGTGTTCTCTGTCCGCCGGTCTCCTTCGAGGACCTTACGACACCGAACGGGAACGGCAGCAGCTCCGCCAGTATCCGTTCCCAGGTGGAAGCTGCCCGGGAGATCGAGATGCACCGCTTCGCGGGGACCTCCCTTCATTTTAATTCCGAAATCCCTGCGAGCCGCATCGCCGAATTCTGCAAATTGGAACACGGAGCCGAAGCGGCCCTGGAGCATGCATTCCGAAGCCGGGAGCTCAGTGCGAGAAGCTATTACCGCGTCGTGCGTGTGTCCAGGACCATAGCGGACCTGGAGGGCTCTCCACAGATCAGAGAGCGCCATATCGACGAGGCACTGACCTATCGGCCCCTGGAAGAATCATTCTGGGAAGGAAAGGAGAGATAAGGATGGAGGAGATCCGAACCATACTGAGGGAGAATCCACTGTACCCCGGGCGCATGAGAGAACTGGCCTCCATGCCCGAGCGCCTTTATAATCTAGGGGAGCTCCCGGATGACGGCATTCCTTCTGTCGCCATTGTAGGAGCGAGGCTCTGCAGCAGTTACGGGCGCAGCACTGCTTATCAATTCGGAATGGCATTGGCAAAGTGCGGCGTCCAGATCATCAGCGGTATGGCGGCAGGGATCGACGCGAGCGCCCAGGCGGGAGCGCTTGATGGCGGCGGCAAGAGCTTCGCTGTCCTTGCCGGAGGAGTCGATATCTGTTACCCCAGAGGGAACATAGACCTATACGGGCGTCTGATCCGAAACGGCGGGATTCTCTCCGAGCAGCCTCCGGGAACAAAGAACATCGGCTACCTGTTTCCGCCCAGAAACCGAATCATCTCCGCCTTATCGGACATCGTCCTCGTCGTGGAAGCAAAAGCACAGTCCGGCTCCCTGATCACAGTGGACTTCGCGCTCTCCCAGGGAAAGACGGTCTTCGCGGTCCCGGGAAGGGTGGGAGACCTGCTCTCTGACGGCTGCAACTATCTGATTGCCCAGGGCGCCGGCATCGCCTACTCGCCGGAGGCCGTACTTCACGAGCTGAAGATCATGCACGACACCATTTCCTTTGCGAAGTCCCGCAGCCGCATCGCCCGCTTCCGCCGCTCCGTCGAAAAGCGGATCCTGTCGAACGCCGCGTTCACGGAGGAAGAAAAACGCGTCTTCCGGGCTCTCAGCTGGGAAGACGCGTATACACCTGATCAGATTGCGGCAGCTGCTTCTGTGGAGCTGCCCACGGTGCGGGCAGCCCTGACTCACCTCCTGAGAGAGAAGCTCATTCACGAACCGGCAAGAGATTCCTATCAGAAGGGACGCCCCCAGGGGCTCATTGTTCCCTCCTCCTGAGGAGATCGTACGGATCCGCCTCTGCACTCAGCCGGACCGTGAGAGGCTGCTGCGGGTGCGGTGCGGAGAACATCTCATTTCCATCCTCATCCCGGATGGAGAGGACCCGCGCGGGAAGAATTCTGCCGTCGCACTTCATGATCTCAATCTCCTCGCCAAGTGAGAATTTATTCTTCTGAAGGAAATGCAGGTCTCCGTTTCCATCCACGGAAGAAACAATGCCCAGGAACGTGCAGCTCTTTATATAGGTATTGCTGTCGTAGATGAGGGAATCCCGGTCCGGCCTGCCATAGAAAAACCCTGTGGTAAAGCGGCGGTAGGTGCCCTCCGTAATCTGCTCCCGATAAAGTTCCAGGTTCGCGGCATAAGAGGCGGGATCCGCCTCATAGTCCCGCATGGCCCTACTGTATACGGAAGCCGCAGTCGCCACATAGAGGGCTGTCTTCATCCTGCCCTCAATCTTAAAGCTGTCGATCCCTGCCTCGTAGAGATCCGGCAGGTGATCTACCATGCATAAGTCCCGGGAGTTAAAGAGATACGTTCCTCTCTCGTTCTCTTCAATCGGCATGTACTCTCCCGGCCTCGTCTCCTCCATGACGACGTATTTCCACCGGCAGGGGTGGGTGCAGGCTCCGCGGTTTGCGTCGCGGCCGGCGAGGTAATTGCTGAGGAGGCATCGCCCGGAATAGGAGATGCACATCGCCCCGTGCACGAACACTTCGATCTCCAGATCCTCGGGAATGCGGCTGCGCATCTCCCGGATCTCTGTAAGCGAGAGCTCCCTCGCTGTCACGATCCGCTTCGCCCCCATGCGGTGCCAGAAGCGGGCCGAGGCATAGTTTGTCGTATTTGCCTGAGTACTGATATGGAGGTCAATCTCCGGACAGACCTCCCGGGCCAGGTCAAACATCCCCGGGTCGGACACCAGAATGCCGTCGGGCTTCAGCTCGCGCAGCTCCCTGAAGTATGCACCAGCGGATGCAATGTCCGCATTGTGGGCATAGATGTTGGCGGTGACGTACACTTTTTTCCCCCGTTCATGGGCAAAGGCAATCCCCTCTCTCATCTCCTCCACTGAGAAATTGGCTGCCTTGGCCCGAAGGCTCATGGTCTCACCGCCGATATATACCGCATCGGCCCCGTAGAGGACAGCTGTCTTCAGCACGGGCAGGCTCCCTGCAGGGAGCAGTAATTCCGGATGTCTCATTGCTTTACGGTCACGGCCAGCCCGTCGCCGACAGGCAGCACAGTCGTGACAAGTCCCTCCCTTCTGATGATTTCCCGAAGATATTCCCTCATCCGCCTGTGTATCGTCCGGAAACGCCGCTCCACGAAATAAGAGGATTCCAGGAGGTCTCCTCCTATGAAGACGTTGTCGCTTAAGAGGAGGCCGCCCGGCTCAAGAAGTCGAAGCAGTTCCGGCAGGTAGTAGAGATATTGTCCCTTGGCGGCGTCCAGAAAGACCAGATCGAAGGAATCTGTGAGCCCGGGAAGGACTTCCTCTGCATTTCCCTCAAGGAGCCGGATGCGCTCCGCAAAGCCGGCTGTCTGAAAATTCCGCCGGGCCGTTGGAATCCTCCCCCGGTCGTTCTCAATGGTCACCACCCGGGCCTCAGAGTAAGTACAGAAGAATACAGAAGAAAAGCCGACAGCGGTCCCGATCTCCAGGATCTTTTCCGGCTTCTTCATAGCGAGCAGCGTCCTCAGTGTCCGCTGCGTGTCCTTCCGTATGATCGGCACACCGCCGCTTAGCGCTTCACTCTCCAGGGATTCCAGGTAAGCAGGCTGTGCCTCATATAAAGTATCCAGATAGATCCGGAGCCTGTCCTCATCCGGCATCCGCTTCCTGCCCCCTTTCTCTTAGCAGGCTTCCCCTTCCCATACTAATCCAAATCCTCTGAAGCTTCCTTCGTCTGGAACAGCGCATAGCCTCTGGAATAGGAGATCTTTGCGATTGCAAGCAGGATTACAATCGCCAGCACAATCAGCAGCAGGCGGATGATCAGGCTTCCTCCTGCTACCACATACCGGTATCCTCTGCTCTCTCTCTGCTTTCCTGCCATCCTCTCACTCTCCGAAGGGTCACTCACGGCTTCTGCATAATTCTGACAATGGAGCGGGAAGCGCGGGGCGCACCTGTCTCACGCTTATTCCTGCAGACAGAGATCAACGCAGTGACAGAGCTCACTGTTGATCGCCTGTATGGTCGCCACCAGCTCCTCTTCGGCCTCCAGAAATACAGACACCTCAGGGATCCTCTGCAGTTCATCGTAGTGCCGGGCCAGCCGGTCAGAGTCTGCAAGCAGGACGTCCGGATCATTTTCCTGATAGATCTCTATGGTTCTGGCCCTCAGCTCCATGACCTGTTGAAAGACATCAGGCATGGCCTTCAATGCTTCCGCGCTCTCCTTGTACTGTCTGCTGGTGTTGCTCTCCCGGAGCGCCTGTGTCAGGCGGCTAGCGGCTTCTCTCACAATCTGTTCCATACTTACACAGCTGCCTCCATAATAATCGGAAGAATCATCGGCCTTCTCTGGGTCCGCCTCCAGACAAATCCGCTGAGCTCGTCCTTAATATCCGACTTAATCTTCGACCAATCCGTGATGTGCTTGTCGAGACAATTGTCCACAGCACCCCGGACGGTGAGAGCCGCCTCTTCCATCAGATCCTCAGATTCGCGCACATAGACGAAGCCGCGGGAGACCAGATCCGGTCCTGATAAGAGACGGTTGGTGTGCTGCTCCAGGGTCATCACCACGATAATGATACCGTCCTCCGCCAGTCTCTGCCGGTCCCGGATCACGATGTTGCCCACGTCGCCCACGCCAAGGCCGTCGACAAGGATGCCGCCCGTCTGCACTTTTCCGATAATCCTTGAGCTCTCTTCTGTCAGCTCAAGCACGTCGCCCGTGTGCAGGAGCCAGATTCTGTCCTCCGGAATGCCTATGGATGCCGCAATCTGGGCCTGGGCCAGCAGATGCCGCCTCTCGCCGTGGACGGGCACGGCATACTTCGGCTTCAGCAGGGAGTAAATGAGCTTGATCTCCTCCTGACAGGCGTGGCCCGACACATGCGTATCCTGGAAGATCACTTCCGCACCGAGATCTGCCAGTTCATTGATGACATTGGATACAGCTTTCTCATTGCCCGGAATCGGATGGGAAGAGAAGACGATGACGTCGCCCTCCATGAGCTTGATCTTCTTATGGAGGTTCGCAGCCATGCGGGACAGCGCGGCCATGGATTCCCCCTGGCTGCCCGTCGTGACGAGGACAGTCTTCTCCGGAGGATAATTCCGGATCTGGTCAAGATCCACGAGTGTGCCGGCAGTATCCTCAATGTACCCCAGCTCCACGGCCGTCCCCACGACATTTACC
>CADCQE010000291.1 GCA_902803505.1 uncultured Lachnospiraceae bacterium
ATCTGTTGCGGTTCAAAAATGCAGGCGAAATGAATTGCAACAATTGAACGGATTTTGAGATCGGTAAACATGCGGACAGCGGCAAAGTTTGATACAATTATATTGCATTCCAGATGAACGTAAATGAAGAGATCCATGAAGCAAGAGAGGGAGGTGGTTTTACGGAAATCTTATCTTTGAAGAACATCTCAAAGGAATATCCCGGAGTCAAAGCGCTCGACAACGTCTCGATCTCATTTGAAAAGGGAGAAGTCCACGCACTGGTCGGTGAGAACGGCGCCGGTAAGTCGACCTTCATCAAGTCGATCTCCGGGGCGATCCGGCCGACTTCAGGCACCATCGAGTATGAAGGGAAGAGCTACCCATATATGGAACCGGCTAAGGCGATCGAGATGGGCATTGCGGTGGTGTACCAGGAGCTGATTCAGTTTGAAGCCATGAGCGTGGCGGACAACATTTTCATGGGAGTGAAAGACGACCAGGGCTTTGTGCTCAATGACAGGGAGAGGGAGAGAAGAGCGGCGGAGCTGCTCAAAGAATTTGACTGTCATGTCCATCCTTCCGAATTGATCCGCAATCTCTCGATCGCGAACCGGCAGATCGTGGAGCTCACCAAAGCCATGGTCCGGAATGCGAAGGTAATCATCATGGACGAGCCGACGGCGGCGATCACCGTCAGCGAGCAGGAGAGCCTCTTCAAGCTGGTGGACAAGCTGAAGAAGAACCAGGTCACTGTGATCTATATCTCCCACCGCCTGGATGAGCTGTTCCGCATCTGCGACCGCGTCTCCATCCTGAGAGACGGCCAGTACGTCGCGACGAAGGACATCAAGGACACGAGCAAGCAGGAATTGATCAATTTCATGGTCGGGCGCGAGCTGTCCAACACGTATCCCGAGAAGGAACCTGCGGGCGAGGAAGTGGTCCTGTCCGTGAAGAACGTAAGTGGAAATGGCGTCCGCAATACCAACTTCGACCTCCACAAGGGAGAGATCCTCGGATTTGCCGGGCTCGTGGGAGCCGGAAGAACAGATCTGATGCACCTGATCTTCGGCGCGGCCCGCAGAGAGAGCGGCCAGATCCTCTTCAAGGGGCAGGAGAAGAAATTGTCCTCTCCCAAGGACGGCATGGCAGCAGGCGTTGCCCTGATCCCGGAGGACAGAAAGTTCCAGGGCTGCTTTATTGACAAACCGATCTACTGGAATATCTCCATTTCAACAATTGACAAGCTGGCAAAGGGCGGCGTTGTGAACCGCAAGGCAGAGACGAAGCTCGCTGAGGACTACAAAGTCCGCTTGAAGATCAAGACTCCTTTCCTGGACCAGGTGGCAAGCGGATTGTCCGGCGGCAACCAGCAGAAGGTAGTCATTGCGAAGGCTCTCGCATCGGATCCCGATATCCTGATCTTCGACGAGCCCACAAGAGGCATCGACATCGGAGCCCGCTATGAGATCTACCTCCTGATGAATGAACTGGCGCAGCAGGGCAAATCCATCCTGATGGTCTCCTCCGACATGGAAGAGCTGTTGGGAATGTCCGAGAGGATTATCGTCCTTCACGAAGGAGAGCAGACCGGAGAACTGAAGCGGTCTGAATTCTCCCAGGAGAAGGTTCTGGCACTGGCATCTGGATTATAAAGGAGTTGAGGATAAGGAAATGGTAGAAAAGAAGAAAAAGAGTTTCGGAGATATTTTTGCGGATCTGTCTATGCCGATCCTTCTGGTGATACTGATTATTGTCTTCACGATTATGTCGAAGAGCTTCATGACCCCGCTGAACATCACGAACATTCTCGTGCAGAATGTACACGTGGTCATTGTCGCCACTGCGGTTATGATCATCATGATCAGCGGCGGGTGCGACCTGTCGATCGGTTATCAGATGTCCGTTGCAGCCGTTCTGGTTGCGAAGATGATGTCCGTGCACAATGTTCCGGTGGCAGTTGCCGTGATCTGCGGCATCCTGGTCTGCTCGGCTCTCGGAACCTTCAACGGCTTCATGGCCCTGAAGCTTAAGAGCAACACGATGATCGTCACCCTGGGTACGATGGCGATCTTCCAGGGTATCTCTTACCTGATCAGCGGCTCCAAGACCTATCACAACCTCCCGAGATCCTTCATGATGATCGGCCAGGGCAGACTCTTCGGCTGGCTCCCCATCAACGTCCTCATCATGATCATCATCGTCGTCGCAGCAGGCTTTGTCATGGGCAAGACCGCTGTCGGCCGCAAAGTCTACGCAGCAGGTGACAACCCTGAGGCAGCCCGCCTCGCAGGTCTTAATGTAGGGAAGATCAAGGTTCTCTCCTTCACCGTGGCCGGCGTTCTCGTCGGGATCGCGGCGATCCTCCTGACCTCACGCTCCGGGTCCGCGGACTCCGGCACCGGCGTCGGCATTGAGTTCACCGGCATCACAGCCTGCGTGCTCTCCGGCGTGGCCCTGAAGGGCGGCGAAGGTACTCTGTGGAAGGTCATTGTGGCCGTGTTCGCACTGGGCGTCCTTGCCAACGGCATGCAGCTGATCAATCTGGGCGCATATCCGCAGTACATCGCCAAGGGCGTGATCATGCTGGCTTCTCTCTACATCACCAACAAGAATGCCAAGGGATTATGATGAGCCCGATTCATTTCAAGAACATAAATACTCCGGTATTTATATAAATCATCCAACACTTACACATTTAAGGAGGAAAGTTTTATGAAGAAAATGATGTCACTGTTCCTGACAGTCGCTCTGGTTCTTTCTCTGAGCGTGGGCTTTACGGTCACTGCACATGCAGATGACGAGAAGAAGTCCGTTGGTTTCGTCACATTCGGCCTTGGCGGCGATTTCTTCCAGCAGCTTGCTGACACATTTGTTGAGAAATTTGAGGCGGAAGGCTGGGAAGCTTCCTATGCGGACGGCCAGTTCGACCCCACAACGCAGATCGAAGCTTGCGAAAACTACATTGCAATGGGCGTTGACGTCCTTGTCTGCTGGTCTGTAGCTCCCGAGGCAATGGATGCTGTCGTGGAGTCCGCTATGAGCAAGGGAATCAAGTTCGTGGCCTTCGTCGCTCCGACAAGCGCTTATGACGCAGTGATGATCTCCGACAATGCGGATCTGGCTGACTGCCTTGCGAAGCTGGCTGCCAAGTGGATCGATGAGACCTTCGCAGAAGCAGAAGATCATTCCGTACCGGTTGCTGTATTCAGCTGCCGCACAGCTGAGACCGGCGTGGTCCAGGCTGATGAGCTTATTAAGATTGAAGACTTCTCCACAAAGGCGAAATTCGAGACAGAAGTCGAGTGCCAGGATGAGACCATGCAGGTTGGCCTTGAGAAGGCTGAGAACCTCTACATGTCCAACCCGGACATCAAGGTGTTCCTGACTGCTCACAGCGGCCTTGGCCTTGGCATCAACAACTATTTCACAGCGATCAGCTCCCCGGTTACGGATTACTCCGATATGGGCGTGTTCCTGATCAACGGCGACACAACGATCGCTGAGATCATCAAGAGCTCTACGGAAGGACAGTCTCCGCTTCGCGGCATGGTCCTGACAGGCAGCGTCGATGACACGGCAAATGACCTCCTCACAGTCTGCACGGGCGTTCTGGACGGCTCCATCGCTCCCGGAACTGTGCAGAAGGCAGGCACAACCTTCGTGAACGCTGACACAGTGGACGAGTACCTCGAGACCGGCACGGTCACCAGCGTAACAGCAGAGGATTTCTGATTCTGACAGGATTCCATGAATAATTATGCCTCAGCATGAAGCATGAGCTGAACATACAATAGACGATCTATAGCATGGACAGTTGGCGGCATGCTGGGGCATTTTGTGCGCAAAATCCGGCATTCGGAAGGCTTGGCCGGCTGCTGCTTCAGCAGAGAACAGGAACGGTACAATCATTTTGCTAACGGCTATAACTGCATATAGAGAATACGAAAGGTTCTGCATAGCGGATCATTTCGGAAACGAAAGAATAAGAGGTGAATCATGGCAAAGAAAGTTTTGGGAATATCCTTTGGACGGAAGATGAGCAACTGCGACATCATGGTCAAGCACGCCCTGATGGAGTGCGAAAAGGCCGGCTGCGAAGTGGCATTTATCCGGGCGGATGACCTGAACATAACGAACTGCAACGGCTGCATTTCCTGCGTGATCGGGATGATCACGGGGCGCGGGCGCGGCTACTGCGTGCGGCACGATGATTTTGATATTCTGGATGAGTGTGTCATGCAGTCCGACGGACTGATTCTGGCCTGCCCGACGTATGAGACTTCGGTCACCGGCAGATTCAAGACGATCTGCGACCGCATCGGGCCGAGCCACGATATCACTTTCCGCAAGGCGCTTTATGATGAGGGCAAGGCGGCGGGATGGCCTAAGGAGAAGCTTCCGGATGAGCGCACCTTTAAGAAGCGCTCCGCGGCGCTGATCTCTGTGGGCGGTGCGATGACGGAGAACTGGATTGCGCTGACCATGCCGATGATGTATGAGTTCACGTTCCCCTGGGGAATTGACGTCATCGATACGGTGGAGTACTACGGCGCGATGGCCCACGAGTCGGTTCTCGGTTATCCGGAAATGATGGACCGCATGAGCAAGGTCGGACAGAACCTGCTTGCTTCCATCAATGCGGAGACGGAGGAGGAGCGGCTCAAGTGGAGGGGCGATGAAGAGGGCGTCTGCCCGGTCTGCCACACACGCCTCCTGCAGGTCTCCCACGACGCCAGGACTGTGGACTGCGTGGTCTGCGGCAGCCACGGGACGGCGGAGATAGTGGACGGCAAGCTCAAGGTTCATTTTACAAAAGAGGAACAGGAGCGCTCCCGCCTCCGCTGGGCAGGCAAGCTGGAGCATTCTACTGAGATCAAGACGCAGGCTCAGCCGGCGGGTTCGATTAAGAATCTGAAGGAACTGAAGGCTCCCTATGCGGAGTTTCAACCGGGGACCTTTGAGGTCGACCGCAGCGCTTTTGGCAATGTGAAGTGAGGGGCCATTTTTAATTCACTCGACAAGCATCGGAGGATAGATAATATGTATCACTACACACAGAAAGGCCCGAAGAGAGGGGTCTCATTGTACAGCTATTCCGCAGAATTCGGGTTTGAGAAGACCCTCGAGGACTGCTTTGAGGAACTGAAGGATATGGGTGCCCATGGGATTGAGATCCTCGCGAACACTCACATCGAGAACTATCCCTACCCGACGGACGCGTGGGTGGATAAATGGTTCGCCCTCTGTGAAAAGTACGAAGTGGAGCCGGTGGAGTACGGCCACTGGATTGACTGCCGGGTGCTGCAGGACCGCGTCCTGACGACGGATGAGGCTGTGGAGCGGCTTGAGCTGGATATGCGCCTGGCCCACCGCCTGGGCTTCCGCATACTCCGCACGAAGATGTCCGTAATCACCGACGACCTGGCGCCTGTGGAGAACTGGCGGGAGATCATCAAGGGCGCGCTTCCTCTGGCGGAGCGCCTGGACCTGAAGCTCTGCCCGGAGATCCACATCCCTACGAGCCTCAACAGCCAGATGGTGAAGGACTATGTGGCATTTATCGAAGAGACGGGCACAAAGAACTTCGGACTCAATATCGATTTCAGCGTCTTCCGCACCCGCTTCGGCGAGAATGAATTCGTCTCCCCGGGCTTTGTTCCGAGCAAGCCGGAGGACATCATTCCCCTTCTGCCATATGTCTACTGCTGTCATGCCAAGCTCTTCCACATGAGTGATGATTTTGAGGAGACCATGGTGCCATACAAGGAGGTGCTCGCGATCCTCAAGGAGCATGAGTGGGACGGCTATCTGCTCAGCGAGTACGAGGGGAACGACAAATATGATTACGGCTATGAAGTGGGTCAGACCCTTCGGAAGCAGCACATCATGATGAAAAACATTCTTGGGTATTAAGGAGGCGGACATGGATAAACAGGTAATTCAATCCACCGGATTTCGGAATATTGTTGAAAATGGCACTGTCACAGGCTTCCAGGTCAAGATCCGCCTTCCTTATTACAGGGGCGTCTACCTGAGCCAGATCAAGGCGGGGCACCTCATCGTCGACGGGGAGACCTTCGGAGAAGAGGAGATCATGTGGAGGGTCAATGGTGAGGATTACACTTACGCGGATATGCGCAAGGACTGCCATACACATTGGCATCCCATGGAGCCTGCGGTGCTTCTCGTCAAGAAACCCGGCGGGCTCTCCCAGGGGTATCACGACCTGACTTACGGCTTCTACTGCACGCATTCCTATATGCCGCCTGCGATGGAAGCACTTGAGGATCCGGACAAGCCGGCAGTGGTGTACTTTGTCGAGTTCGGGCAGAATGTCAACAGCAGAAGGCTCTTGATTGTCTGAGATGCTGCAGTGGGGACGGTTCTTTTTGCATCAAAAAGAACCGTCCCCACTGCAGCATTTGGAGAAGGATTGAAACTCGGCTAAAAATGAGTTAAAATAATGATGTCGCAAAAAACGTCTCTCTTGCTCTTGATGCGATTCTTCTCTGGGAGCATTAAGATAGACCTGCATAGATGAAATTTTTTATTTTATCATAGATCAGAGCGAAAGATGGAGAGTGTGAGAGTGATATGTCACCGCTAAATTTTGACAATTATTCACGCGCAGGCGATGTTGCGGTAATTGCCATCTGCATTGTGATTATCATCCTGTTGACGACTTCCTACGTGAGCCGCACCCGCAGTTTCTACATTTTTATAAATGTGATTGCTTCACTGGTGCTCGCTGCGATCGTCAATATCTCCTTCCACGCCCTTCTTGCAAGTAATCATCCGGAAATGTACAATGCAGCGTACGTGCTTCGGATTCTCTATCAGTCACTTCTCTTTGACGTATTCTTCCTGTTTGCACTATATACTACGGAGGTCTCCGGCCTGGAGCACCGAAAGGCGAGGTTCGTCGCGATTCTTTCGGCCTCGCTGTTCATTGGAATCGTGGCTGCCGATATTATCGTCACCCTCGCGGGCTATGGCTTCCGAATTGAGGCGGACGGCAGTGTTTCCAACAGGACGAATCTCTTCGTGATCGGCTATATCCTGTATGTCATTTTAATTGCGGTGCTCATCAGGCGGGTGGAGAGCCTCCTTTACAAGCGGGTTGTGTACGGCTTCTACGGTACGATGGTGGTCTCTGTTACTCTCCGCTTTGCCCAGCTGGTTCTGGGCCAGTCTTCTCTGGTGACGATGACCTTTGTGTTCCCGGTGATTGCCATGCTGTATATCATGCATTCCAATCCGTATAATGTGACGCTGGGGTCTGTGGACATCCACGCGATGGAAGACATGATCCGCACGATGTACAACCGGAAGGAGCAGTTCGTGTTCCTGAGCCTCCTGCTGCCGGAGTACGACGAGGAAGGGCGGGAGATCCCGGAGGAGATCCGCGCGCAGATCCGCTGGTTCGCGGGGAAATTCTTCCGGCACGGCGTCCTGTTCAAGATCAGCAACGGACATGTCATCCTGATGGCGCCTACGCGCCGGAATCCGGATTTTAAGCAGCGAATCAAGGAAATGCTGGAGAGCTTTCAAGTACAGTTTCAGCGTTTTCGCAGGCCCTATAAGATCGTGATCGGAAGCTCTATCGAGGAGATCAGCCGGAAGAATGAGTACGCCAGCCTGATCCGGAGCATTTTCCGCCGCATGCCGGAGAACTCCATCCACCGGGTGGGTCCCGATGACATCAGCAGCTTCAGCCGTGAGGAATATATCCTGCAGCAGCTGATGGATATTTCTGCGAAGCGCGATGTAAATGATCCGCGTGTGCTGGCTTTCTGCCAGCCTGTCTTCAATCTCCAGACCGGGCGTTTTGATACGGCGGAGGCCCTGATGCGCCTGAAGCTGGACGAGACGGGGTTGGTGTTCCCGGATCAGTTCATTCCCCTGGCGGAGGACCACGGCTGCATCCATGCGCTGACCGAGATCATTCTCAACAAGACCTGCAGAG
>CADCQE010000292.1 GCA_902803505.1 uncultured Lachnospiraceae bacterium
CGCTTCGGATATGCCCAGCTCTATAAATTCATCGATTCCATTCCCGGCTTAAAAGTCAATGGAGACAGCGCGAACCGCAAAGTCGTTGCGGAATAAAAAGGTAAGGTAAATAGTTATGATTATCATAGGCGAAAAAATAAACGGATCCATCCCTGCCGTCGCGCAGGCAATCGCAGAGCGGGACGCCGCGTTCATCCGGAACCGCGCCCGCATGCAGGAAGAGGCCGGTGCGGCCTATATCGACTGCTGCGCTTCCGTTCCGGAAGCGGAAGAAGCAGAAACATTAAGATGGCTCATCGGCTGCATTGAGGAGGCAACGGATCTCCCCATCAGTATCGACAGCCCGTCTGCTGCCGTGCTGGCACAGGCGTACCAGTTTTGTTCCAGGCCCGGCATATTCAATTCTGTCTCCGGCGAAGGGAATAAAATGGATACCATCTTCCCCATTCTGGCTGAACCCCAGAATAAAGGCTGGCAGGTAGTCGCCCTTTTATCCGATGACAGAGGCATTCCCAAGACCGTGCAAGACAGGCTCCGGGTTTTTGACCGCATTATGGAAAAGGCAGCAGAATACCACATCTCCCCCTCCCGCATCTATATTGATCCGCTCGTAGAGATGCTGTGCACTTCTGAGGACGGAGCCGCTGTCAATCTGGAGGTGATCTCTGAAGTCCGGAAGCGCAGTGAGTCTGTCCACATCTCCGCTGCCGTCAGCAACATATCCTATCAGCTCCCGGTAAGGAAGCTTGTGAATCTCGCGTACACGGTCATGGCTATGAACGCCGGACTCGACAGTATCATCTGCGACCCGACGAATCGGGATCTTCTGGGCGTGATCTATGCCACGGAGGCTCTGCTCGGACAGGATGAGTACTGTATGGAATACATCACCGCCTACAGGGAAGGTCTCATCGGCCCCGTTAAGGATTGACACCTGCAACTTTGCGGTCTTTCCCTCAGGCTCCATTTTTTGCATTTCAACCACTGCTGTCATCTGAAGGAATAAGGAGAGCCAGATCATGAGCACAACTCTCGAAGAATTAGCCGCTAAGATCACCGCCGGAAGGGCAAAGCTCGTACCCGGACTCGTACAGAAAGCGATGGATGAAGGCGTGGATCCGCTTGTCATCCTGAACTCTATGGTCGGAGTCATGGATGAAATCGGTGAGCGCTTTCAGCGCAACGAAGTATTCGTCCCAGAGATGCTGATTGCCGCAAAGGCAATGAAGAAGGGCATGGAAGTACTGAGGCCGGTTCTCACGGACACCGGGAGCGCAGGCTGCGGCAAAGTGGTGATCGGAACTGTCGCAGGAGACCTGCACGACATCGGCAAGAATCTTGTCGCTATGATGATCGAGAGCGCGGGCTTTGAAGTCATTGATCTCGGTGTGGATGTCCCCGCAGAGCGCTTCGCCGAGATCTGCCGGGAGGATCCGGAAGTTCATCTCGTAGCGCTCTCTTCACTTCTCACCACAACGATGCCGGCAATGAAGGAAACTGTCGCTCTGCTCAACGCGCAGGATTTCCGCCCCAGGATCAAGATCATGGTCGGCGGAGCGCCGATCAGTGCTGCGTTCGCAGAGGAGATCGGGGCAGATGCATATACAGAGGATGCGGCCAGTGCTGCCGCAAAAGCAAAGGAGCTCGTAGCTTGAGCACATTTTCAAAATCAGAGAAAGTGATCCGGGCAGAAGGAGGGGAAACCCTCCTTGCTCTTTTACGGAAGGCCGGAATCAGGATCGAGACGCCCTGCGGCGGTATGGGAACCTGCGGCAAATGCAAGGTCCTCCTCTCGAATGGAGAATATGTGAATGCCTGCACCTATGTGCCCAGGAGCGATGTCGTGCTTCTTGACTGGCCAGTCCCCGATCCTTCCTCCGAAAGCATTCTGACGGGTTTTGACAGGAACAAAAGCGGGTTCAGTGACCCGCTGTCCGCTGATGCCCCTGTATTTAAAGCAGCCGTAGATATCGGAACAACGACCTTGGCAGCTTACCTTCTGGATGCGGCAAAGGGGCGCGAAGCAGCTGTTGCAAGCAGGCTGAATCCCCAGGTGATCTACGGCGCCGATGTCATCACCCGGGCCCAGTATGTGCTGGAACACGGCACGGAAGAGATGACGCATTCCATACGGAAGGCAGTTCAGGAAATGCTCTGCGAGCTGTGCAGACAGGCAGGAATACCGGCTGAAGCAATTGACTCGGTCTCAATCGCCGGCAACACCTGTATGCATCATTTCTTTCTCGGACTGAATGTGGATTCTCTCGTCCATGCCCCCTATGTGCCGGCTATGAAGGAGGCCGCGGTTTGGAGCGCCGCTGATCTCGGATTTGATCTCTTCCCGGGAGCCGCCTTCTATACCTTTCCGAATATCGCCGGTTTTGTAGGCGGAGACACCGTTGCCGGCCTCGTCTCCACCCGCCTCGCGGAGATGGATGAATGGACTCTCCTCATTGATATCGGAACAAATGGGGAGATTGTTCTCGGCAAAAAGCACAGGCTGTTTGCATGCTCCGCGGCTGCGGGTCCTGCTTTTGAAGGAGCCGGGATCTCCTGCGGCATGAGGGGAAGCGAAGGAGCTGTCTCCGGCGCCAGATGGGAAGGAGACCATTTCGCTCTCGACGTAATCGGCGGTGGTCCGGCGCGGGGCATCTGCGGCTCAGGGCTGCTGGATCTGTGCGCCGAGCTTCTTCGGAGCGGCCAGATGGATGCATACGGCGGGCTCTGCGGCACAAGCCGTGTCTTACAAGCTCTGCCTCAGGATATGGATTCCTGTGGCGACGCAGAAGGCTCTCAGGCTGTCACGCTTTTCAAGGGAGATGAGAAGAGGAATCTGCGGCCTGTAGTGCTCACGCAAAAAGACATCCGGCAGCTCCAACTGGCCAAAGCCGCCATCGCCGCGGGTATTGACTGCCTTGCGGCGGAGGCCGGGATCGATGTCGGGGAGATCCGGCAGGTGCTCCTCGCGGGGGCATTCGGCAGCTTCCTGAAGCCGGTAAGTGCCTGCGCGATCGGCCTCATACCGGCTGTATTGGAAAAGCGGATTCAGGTCGTCGGCAATGCTTCCGGCGCAGGAGCAATCTGCGTCCTGCAAGATCCCGCAAAATGGGAATACGCAAAAGCGATTGCTTCGGAGACCACTTATGTGGAGCTCGCGAAAAGGCCGGATTTCCGGGAGCTGTTTGTAGAGCATATGTTGTTCGCGGATGAAGAAGAATGAGTCATGGAAACCCGTTTCCATTGGCTCGCTGAGAGCGGGCTCTATTGGGTCAGAAGAGAGGTGCATGCTATGGAGGATTATCAATTGAGAAGGGAAGACCGGCAGATTGTCAGTTCAGGGAAAGCCCTTACATTCATGCGGGACACCATGCGTCTTCCTGGCGGGAAGACAGAGTACTGGGATTTTGTCCATCACAACAGAGGCGGCGGGGCCTGTGTCGTTCCCGTGCTGCCGGATGGCCGCATTTTAATGATTCGTCAATTGCGCCCGGCTGTAGACAGGGAGACGCTGGAGCTCCCGGCTGGAGTCCGGAATCCGGAGGACAGCGACACCTCCGCAACGGCAAAACGCGAGTTAAGGGAAGAGACCGGATACAGCTGCGGCAGGATAAGAAAGCTTCTCTCTATCGATACAGCAGTCGCCTGGTGCGATGAGTGCACAGATATTTATCTGGCACAGGATCTGGTTCTTGAGGGCAGGCAGGTGTTAGATGCGGCCGAGGAGATCCGCTTTGAAGCCTGGGAATTAGACGATCTGCTGCGGAGGATCAGCGAAGGGACAATCCGGGATGCGAAGACAGCTGCGGGCATTCTGGCCTATGCAGTGGATTGTCAAAAGGCTTCGCCACAGGATAGATGAGAAGGGCACCAAAAGAACTTCGGCGGTCTCACATTCCCAGACTTGTCATAATTGTTGCACTGGATGCGGACCAGCCGCCTGCATATGCAGAAGCAGCCTCCTCCCGGAACCGAAGTCCATCCCTACCTTACCACAATCCGCGGAGACAATAAAGTAGAATTGTTGTGACTTCCTCATCCGCCGGCCAGTGAGGGGCAGCCCCCTGGCGCGGCAGTAGATGAAATTGCAGTGCAATCAGGCAAATGAATAGGAGTTCACCGGAGCATACCCGAGATAGCGCAGAAAAGCTTCACAGCCTTCATACAAATCGTCCCAGGTCGCATCAAAATTGCGGGTATACCAAGGATCCGCCACCTCCCGGGGGCGCTCCGTAAAATCCATGAGACAGAACATCCGCCCGTCCGGATCACCTCCGGTAATCCGCTTCATGTTGTAACGGTTCTCCTCATCCATACCGATGAGATAATCGAAGTCCTGATAATCCCTTTTCTGCATACGCCTGGCACGTTTTCCTCCGCAGGCGATGCCATGTTCCTCGAGCTTCCGTCTGGCTGGCGGATAAACGGGATTTCCGAGTTCCTCTGAACTCGTTGCAGCGGATTCAATATGGAAATCTTTCTCAATCCCCCGCTCCTTCACCATAGTCTTTAGCATAAACTCACCCATTGGGCTTCTGCAAATATTTCCATGGCAGACAAATAAAATCTTAATCAATACGAAAATCTCCTTTCAAGTGCCCCGATTTGCCGCCTATTGCCTCGATTTGCCGCGATATTAAGAGCGCTTTCGGCAGTCACATTCTGCCATGAAAAATGGCTGAAATGGCAAATCGGGGCAAAATGCGGCAAATCACGGCAACGAATCGTAGTCAAAACGTAGTAAAAACGGGGTCGTTTTACTACTGTTGGCAAAACGCGGCAAATCGCTGCAAACCATGGTCATAGCGATCTGAAAAACCGACATTTTACTTTTGTGAAAAGCTGCTCCGCC
>CADCQE010000293.1 GCA_902803505.1 uncultured Lachnospiraceae bacterium
AGGAGAACCGTCCCCCTGACCCACTGAGTTTCTATTGCAGGGCAGCCCCAAGGGAGAGCAGCGGTCTTCTCTTCTCATCGTAGAGCTCCCTGCGCACAAGGCGGAAGGCGCTCTCATCGAAGGGACTGCCGCAGAAAGCGCAGAGCGCTTCCATCACGGTCTGGGGCTTTACATTGCCGTTGCTGCCGGAAGCGCACAGAAGAAGCAGGCTTCTTCTCCGGGTAAAGCACGGCTCAGCTGCGACAGCAGGAAATGCCTCCGCCTCTTCCGTCTGCAGGGAGAGGATCTGCGGGCGGATATCTACGTCCTTCTCCGCTTTCTTCGTGACCTTGTGGATGACAATGGACTCCTGTGCGAGGAATTCAAGGATGGCCACAGGCAGCTCCGGATTCTGTGCTTCCAGAAAGCTGTCTGTGAGAAGGATCTGCCAGGCCGCATAGCGGACCAGGGCCATCGCCTTGCTGCTTCGGATCAGCCCTACCCGGACTGCGCCGGTGAAGCGGATGCCGTCGACAGAAGCCGCGTTCAGTGCGGCAAGAAGCTCTCTTGAGGACGGGGCCGGAGGCAGCTCCTCATTGCGAAGGCCGATGTCCTGCAGCCGGTAGAGTTCCTGCTCCGTGAGCGCAGCGCTGTCCCGGTATGCAAATTCGATGTCTGCATACTCCCCGCAGCTCTCCTGCCCGACTCCCAGCGGATCCGCGAAGCTCAGCACCATGTGCGGATTAAACCCGGCCGTGTAGACTGCGGCCAGCCCGCTCTTCTTGATGATCTTCTGAAATGTGCGCATGAAGTCCAGGTGGCCGACAAAGCGGATGGGCCCGGTCTTCTCAAAGCGGACGCGGATTCTCATAGCTCTTTCGCTCCTCTCTTCCCGGCCAGGACATGCTTCTCTTCCATGCAGACACCGGTTTTTCGGTCTGCGAGACCGCAGCCGGAGCACTGCTGGCGGCAGTTCGGAGTGGTCGCTCCCTCCTCGGTGGCGCGCTTCCATTCCCGAAGGAAGAATTCCTTTTTGACGCCGATGTCAATGAAGTCCCAGGGCAGATGCTCGCTTAAGGGGCGCTCTCTGGTCGTGTAGAAAGCCGGGTCGATGCCCGTCTGCCTGTAAGCCTCCTGCCAGATCTCATAGTGGAAGAAATCCGTCCAGGAGTCAAACACTGCGCCCAGGCGGTAAGCCGCCTCGATCAGAGCGGCCACCTTCCGGTCCCCTCTGGCCAGAACACCTTCCAGCTCCGTGCCGTTGGGCTCGTGCCACTTGTAATGGATGCGCTTCTGGTTCTTCATCTGGCGGATCTCGTCCCGAACCGTGTGGGCGTCCTCGACATAATCCCCCGGTCTCTGCATCGCCGCCCACTGAAAGGGTGTGAAGGGCTTCGGTACAAAGAAGGAGGTGCTCACGTTGATCTCGCAGGGACCGCTGCGCTCTTCCTTCGGCACTTCATCGTAGAAGCACTCGCAGATGGACTGGGCGAGATGGGCGATGCCCTTCCGGTCCTCTTCTGTCTCAGTCGGAAGCCCCAGCATGAAGTAGAGCTTCACTTTGGTCCACCCGCCGCGGAAGGCCTGGGATGCTCCCTCGAGGATCTCTTCCTCCGTAATCCCTTTATTGATGACGTCTCTGAGCCTCTGGGTGCCCGCCTCCGGGGCGAAGGTGAGTGAGCTCTTGCGCACGTCCTGCACCTTGCTCATCACATCCAGAGAGAAATTGTCGATGCGGAGTGAGGGCAGAGAGATGTTCACATGCTCTTTCTGGAATTCGTCAATAAGAAATGTCAGGAGCTCGTCCAGGCAGCGGTAATCGCTCGAGGACAGGGAGCTCAGGGAGATCTCCTCATACCCGCTCGAACGCAGCATGTTCCGGGCATATTCCTTCAGCTCTTCCAGGGGCCTCTCCCGGAGCGGACGATAGATATAGCCCGCCTGGCAGAAGCGGCAGCCACGGATGCAGCCCCGCTGGATCTCCAGAACCACCCGGTCCTGCGTGGGCCGGATATAAGGCACAATGGGGTTCACCGGGTAGGGGATGTCGCGCTTCATAGCGAGGGCAAACTGCCTTTGAACCGTCTTGGGGAGATCCGGCTGCTTCGGCGCAAAGGAAGCGATCGTGCCATCCGGGTGATACTGCACCTCGTAGAGAGCCGGTGCATAGATCCCGGGCAGCTTTCCCGCCTCATGAAGAATCTCTGCGCGGCTTCTCCCCTCTTTCTTCATTTTCCCATAGAGATCCAGAAGGGCATCCAAAGAGACCTCAGATTCTCCGATGCAGAAGAGATCAAAGAAGTCTGCAATCGGTTCCGGGTTGTACGTGCACGGTCCCCCTCCGATCACAATCGGGTCCCCCTCCCCGCGCTCCTCCGCATGCATCGGAATCCCGGAGAGCTCCAGCACCTGGAGCACATTGGTGTAGCAGAGTTCATACTGGAGCGTGATTCCAAGGAAATCCGCTTCTGACACGGATTCCTGGGATTCCAGCATAAAGAGCGGAATCTGCTCCTCCTTAAGAATCCGGGAGAGATCCGGCCAGGGCGAATAAACCCGCTCGCACCAGGTGTCCCGGCGGCGGTTCAGCTGTTCATAGATAATCTGGATTCCCAGATGGGACATGCCGATTTCATAAACATCCGGAAAGCACATGGCAAACCGGATGTCCACTTGTCTCTTGTCTTTTACGATGCTGTTCGGCTCATTGCCGATATATCTCGCCGGCTTCTCAATCTGCATCAGGATCCGGTCCGGCAAAGCAGGTTTCGTCATCGAATGCTCCTTAAGGGGTGATCTCCCGGTAAAAACAGCTGCGGTTGCCCGTGTGACAGGCAGCGCCCTCCTGCTCCACCTTGGCAAGCAGTGTATCCTTATCGCAGTCAATATACAGAGCCTTCACATGCTGAAAATGACCGGAGGTCTCACCCTTCACCCACAGAGACTGCCTGCTCCTGGAGTAATAGGTCATGAGCCCCGACTCAAGCGTCTTCTGATAGCTCTCTTCATTCATCCAGGCCATCATCAGAACCTCGCCGTTCTCCGCATCCTGGACAATGCAAGGGATCAGCCCCTGCTGGTTTTTTTTCAACTCGTCCCATTTCATGCTTATTATCCTTTATCTGGTCCTTAAAGCTTACTATTTTCGGCCAATCTGCAATCAGGTTCCGGCTCATCATGCTTGCATGAATGAGATCCCTTAAAGGCTTCCTTTTGTGGACAATACATCCTGAATGCGGGGATCATAGGACACCGCCTCATCAAGCGCCTTCGCAAAGGCCTTGAATGCCGCCTCGGCAATATGATGACTGTTCGTCCCTCCAAGCAGCCGGAAATGAAGATTCATTCCGGCCTGATTCGCGAGCGCCAGGAAGAACTCATGAAACGTCTCCGTCTCAAAGCTGCCGATGCGCTCGGCGCCAAACACCAGATCACTGGAATAATAAGGCCTTCCGCTCAGATCCAGCGAGCACAGCACCAGAGTCTCGTCCATCGGGAGCGCAAAGCTCCCGTAGCGGCGGATGCCTCTCTTATCCCCCACCGCTTTCGCGATCACCTGCCCCAGCACAATTCCCGCATCCTCGACGCTGTGGTGGGTATCTACATCCAGATCCCCCTTGACACTGACATCGAGATCAAAGAAGCCGTGGCGCGCAAACGCGTCCAGCATGTGATCAAAAAATCCGATGCCCGTGCTGATATTTGCCATACCGATTCCATCGAGCTCCAGGCGGATCTGTATGTCGGTCTCACCCGTTGTCCTCCGGATTTCAGCAGCTCTTGCCATCTTCTCTTCCTCCGTCCCGGAATCAATATTTTCTTCAGTGCTTCTCATCCTCAAAGCGCACCTGAATGGAATTGGCGTGCGCTGTGAGAGACTCGGACTTTGCAAATGAAATGATGTCGCCGTGCAATGCGTCCAAAGCCTCTTTGGAGCTGTAGACGATGCTGCTCTTCTTGATAAAATCATCCACGGACAGCGCAGAGAAGAAACGGGCCGTGCCGTTTGTCGGAAGGATGTGATTCGGACCGGCGA
>CADCQE010000294.1 GCA_902803505.1 uncultured Lachnospiraceae bacterium
GATGACGAGGAATCTTCTTCGGGCTCCGGCTCCGGCGAATTTATCGTAGATTACGCAAGACAGTTCGTGGGCGGGCCATATGTCTACGGCGGCAACTCTCTTACAAGCGGCTGTGACTGCTCACACTTCGTTTATCTGGTGCTGAGCAACTGCGGCGCCTACGACGGCGGATACATGACCTCCGGCGACTGGGCCGGTGCGGGAAGCTCCGTGGGCTCCCTGTCCAACGCCCAGGCCGGCGACGTCATCGTCTACAGCGGCCATGTCGCGATCTACGACGGCAACGGATGCATCGTGGAGGCGCAGAGCTCCTCCACCGGAATTACGGATTATCGCTCCGCATCTTATAAGAGCATTGTTTCCATCCGCAGATTCGTCTGATGATGCGGCGGGAGCGGCTCTGAACGGGAAAAGGGGACGGTTCGGTTGGAACCGTCCCCTTTTCCCGTTCAGAACTTTGATTGACGTTTTCCGCTTCTTTCGCTATACTCATGTGAGCAGTGGTGGAAGGTTTCTATACTGGTTAAGCTTGGTATTTGCCGAAGGCAATGACTTGGATTAACTGTATATAGGGAAAACGAGAGGTTCTGCGCAGCAGATCATTTCGTTAACGGCTAAAAAAGAAGCAAGGGATATGACACGAGAACAGCTGATTGAGAAGCGAAAAGCGAAGAAGCGCAGACGGGTCGTTCTGCTTGGTGCAGGAGCTGCGGCAATTGTGCTTGTCACCGTGGTTGTTGCAAATGCAGTGCTGACAAGGCCGAAGAAGCGAGTGATCAAAGAGGAGGAAGCTGGTCCTGTTGTGGAGGATTACGCGACAGACACTGCCGTCCGAAAGCAGCTCTCTTCTTCCGTAGAGGGCGATGTCGGGTGGAACGTCAACAGCACCGGGTGGTATTATCTCAATGACGACAACACCATTTTCGCAAATGGATGGAAGACCCTCGACGGGCAGCGATACTATTTTAAGGACAACGGATACATGGGCACGGGCTGGGTCAACACAGGGACCGTCAAGGACACCTATTTCGACGAGAGCGGGATCGTGGATCCGAGCAAATACCAGAAGCTTGTGGCCCTGACTTATGACGACGGGCCCACCAGTGAGAACACTCCGAAGCTCCTGGATGCCCTGGAGAAGTACGGACAGAAGGCCACGTTCTTCATCGTCGGGGAGCAGGCGGAGCTCTATCCGGAGATCGTCAAGCGGGAGTATGACCTGGGGATGGAGACGGGCAGCCACACCTATGACCACCCCTGGCTGAACCAGCTGAGTGAGGAAGAGATCCGGGATGAGATGGATCACAATGACCGCGTCATCAGCTCCATCACCGGAGAGAGCACGCGCATCATGCGGCCCACGGGCGGAGGCATTTCCGCCAATCTGATCGAAGCGGTGGATAAGCCCATGATCCAGTGGGACGTGGATACTCTGGACTGGGACCACAAGGATGACGAGAAGACCTATCAGAGCATTATGGACCAGGTGAAGGACGGTTCTGTGGTCCTGATGCACGACTTATGGCCCCCTTCAGGGAGTGCCGCAGACCGGATTATCGGCTCCCTCGTCGACATGGGGTACAAATGCGTGACGGTGCCTGAGCTGGCGGAGGCCTACGGATACGAGCTTGAGGCCGGAGGACAGTATTACGCTTTCTATCCGGAGGGCTGTGATTTGAATAAAACAAGGGCGGAGGGACTGGAGAATCCGACTGCCGCCTGGGATTGATAAAGGAAGGAAATTATGAGTGTAACGAAGAGGGAAGATGTCCGAAATGTTGCAATTATCGCCCATGTCGACCACGGCAAGACGACGCTGGTGGACGGGATGCTGAAGCAAAGCGGCGCTTTCCGGGAGAACCAGGAAGTACAGGAGCGCGTGATGGACTCGGGAGATATCGAGAGAGAGCGGGGCATCACGATCCTTTCAAAGAACACGGCGGTGAATTACCGCGGAGTGAAGATCAATATTGTGGATACGCCCGGCCACGCCGATTTCGGCGGAGAAGTGGAGCGGGTGCTGAAGATGGTAAATGGGGTCATCCTCCTGGTAGATGCGTTTGAAGGGACGATGCCCCAGACGAAATTCGTCCTGAAGAAGGCCCTTGACCTGAATCTGCCTGTCATCGTGTGCATCAACAAGATCGACAGGGCGGAGGCCCGCCCGGAAGAAGTGGTGGATGAGACTCTGGAGCTGATGATGGATCTGGATGCATCCGATGAGCAGCTTGAGTGCCCCTTCCTGTACGCTTCGGCGCGGGAGGGAACCTGCGTGCGCGATCTCTCCGACGAGGCCGTGGACCTGAAGCCTCTCTTTGAGACGATCCTGGACTACATCCCCGCTCCGGAAGGGGATCCGGACAGAGGCACGCAGATCCTCATTTCCACGATTGACTACAATGAATATGTCGGCCGCATCGGGATCGGGAAGGTGGACAACGGCACCATCAGTGTGGGACAGGAGATTGTCCGCGTGAATTTCCACGATCCGCAGATCCGCGTGAAGACCCGCATCACGAAGCTCTATGAGTTCGACGGGTTGAAGAAGGCGGACGTGCAGGAAGCCGGCGTCGGCTCCATTGTGGCGATCTCCGGAATCGGGGACCTGCAGATCGGGGATACGATCTGCTCGCCCACGGAAATTGATGCGATTCCCTTCCAGAAGATCTCTGAGCCCACCATCGCGATGAATTTCATCGTCAACGACAGTCCCTTCGCCGGCCTGGAGGGGAAGTACTGCACTTCGCGGCAGATCCGCGAGCGTCTCTACCGCGAGCTGAACACGGACGTCTCCCTGAGAGTGGAGGACACGGACAACACGGATACGTTCCGCGTCTCGGGCAGAGGCGAGCTGCACCTGTCTGTCCTCATTGAGAAAATGCGGCGCGAAGGCTATGAATTCGCGGTCAGCAAGGCGGAGGTCATTTTCAAGGAAGATGAGCACGGCCGGAAGCTGGAGCCCATGGAGATTGCCTATGTGGATGTTCCGCAGGATTTCTCCGGCACGGTGATCAGCATGCTTTCCGAGCGGAAAGGGGAGCTGCAGGGAATGAGCACACTGGCGGACGGCACGACGCGCCTGGAGTTCGAGATTCCCTCCCGCGGCCTCATCGGCTTCCACGGACCATTTCTCACAGCCACGAAAGGAACCGGGGTGCTCAACACGATCTTCGATGCCTATGCACCGTACAAGGGAGATCTCAGCTATCGGAAGAACGGCTCCCTGATTGCCTTTGAGACCGGCGAGGCAGTGACTTACGGTCTCTTCGCGGCGCAGGAGAGAGGCGCGCTCTTTATCGGCCCCGGCACGAAGGTGTATGCAGGCATGGTGGTGGGAGAGAGCGCCAAGCCTGAGGAGATCGAGCTCAATGTCTGCAAGACGAAGCATCTGACCAACACCCGCTCCTCCGGCTCGGATGAGGCGCTCACGCTGACGCCGCCGAAGGTCATGTCGCTGGAGCAGGCTATGGATTTTATTGATACGGATGAGCTCCTTGAGGTGACGCCGAAGTCGCTGCGCATCCGGAAGAAGATCCTGGATTCCAGGCTCCGGAAGCGGGCGAACATGAATGCGAAGTGACACCCCGTTACTATTTGCGGCCAATCTGCAATCAGGTTCTGGCTCATCATGCCTCAATGAATGAGATGGGCTATAGGAAGTCATTGACGCGCTGCGGAGGATAATGCTATAGTTACAACTACACAAGTAATCCGGCAGTGTATTGCATGAATGCGGGCGAATGGCCGCATATAAAAAAAAGAGGTTTAATGGAATGGCTATTTTCAGGGGCGCCGGCGTCGCGATTGTCACGCCGATGAAAGAGAACGGAGAGATTGATTATGATGTATTTGGCGAGCTGATTGATGAGCAGATCGCCCATGGGACCGACGCCATTGTCGCGGTGGGGACTTCGGGAGAAGCGCCGACACTGGACGACGGCGAGCACATCGAAGCGATCCGCTTCGCGGTGGAGAAGACGGCGAAGCGCGTCCCTGTCATCGCGGGAACCGGTTCCAACAACACAGCCCACGCTGTCATGATGTCCAAAGAGGCGGAAAAGGCCGGTGCGGACGGCCTGCTGTTGGTGGCGCCGTATTACAACAAGGCCACACAGAACGGCCTGAAGGAGCACTACAAGGTGATCGCGGAATCTGTCAGCATTCCCAGTATCCTGTACAACGTGCCTTCCAGAACGGGCTCGAACATCCTTCCCGAGACGGCGGCCTGGCTCGGCAGGAATGTGAAGAACGTCGCGGCCATCAAAGAGGCCTCCGGCAATATCAGCCAGGTGGCTAAGACCATTGAGCTCGCCGGGGACAGCCTGGATGTCTATTCGGGAAATGACGACCAGATCGTCCCGATCATGGCCCTCGGCGGGATCGGCGTCATCTCGGTTCTGTCCAATGTAGCCCCGCAGCAGACGCATGATATCGCTCAGGCCTGCCTGGACGGCGATTACAAGAAAGGTGCCAGGCTTCAGCTCGCGGCACTCGAGCTCATCCGCCAGCTCTTCTCGGAAGTCAACCCGATCCCGGTGAAGGCGGCCTTGAATATGCAGGGCTTCAAGGTGGGGGCGCCCAGGCTTCCGCTCACAGTCATGGAGGCGGCGCATCAGGAGCTCCTGAAGAAAGCAATGATTGATTACGGCATTCTGTAATTTGCAGGGAAACAGTTGTTACTATTTGCGGCCAATCTGCAATCAGGTTCCGGCTCATCATGCTTGCATGAATGAGACAGGTTCTGATTGCAGATAAGGCCTGTGAAACAGGAAC
>CADCQE010000295.1 GCA_902803505.1 uncultured Lachnospiraceae bacterium
AGTGATACGATAGAACATACAATTACCTATACGCGGGAAGGAGTGAGACGATGAGCGATATCATGAGGCCAATCCCCTACAAGACACTGCTTCACTGGGCGCTGTCGGAGTACAGGCAGGAGGGAAGCATCTTCGGAGTGAAGAAAATCGCGCGCCGCAAGAAAGAGATGGCGCTCCCCATCTTCAATGAGAGAATTGAGACACCCTTCGGTCCGGCGGCCGGCCCGAATACACAGCTTGCCCAGAACATCGTGGCGGCCTATGCCGCCGGCTCCCGCTTCTTCGAGCTGAAGACCGTCCAGAAGATGGACGGGCGCGAGCTGGCCGCCTGCGTGGCCAAGCCCTGTATCGCCTCGGGGGATGAGTGCTACAACTGCGAGTGGTCCACCGAGCTGGAGGTCCCGGAGGCCTATGAGGAGTATGTGAAGGCCTTCTTCCTGTGCCGCGTCCTGGCGAAGGAGCTCGATCTGGGCGATCCGGACGGCTTCGTCTTCAACATGTCCGTGGGCTACGACCTGGCCGGGATCAAGACGGAGAAGATTGACCGCTACATCGAGGACATGAAGGACGCCTCCGGGACAAAGATCTATCTGGAGTGCATGGAGGCGACGACCGCCGCCTGCTCAGAAGGTTTCCTTCAGCATGTCGACGAAGACTTCTTCAGTGCATTTCCGAAGAGAATCTCCGCCTCCATCACGGAATCCACCCTGCACGGATGTCCGCCGGATGAGATCGAGCGCATCGCCACGTATCTCATCACGGAGAAAGGGCTGAATACATTTGTAAAATGCAACCCGACCCTTCTGGGCTACGAATTCGCAAGGAAGACGCTGGACGACCTGGGCTTTGACTACATCGTCTTCGACGACCATCATTTCCTTGAGGACCTGCAGTGGAAGGATGCCATCCCGATGTTCGAGCGGCTGCAGAAGCTCAGTGATGAGCGGGGACTGGAATTCGGACTGAAGCTCACCAATACATTCCCGGTGGATGTGAAGGCCGGCGAATTGCCAAGCGAAGAGATGTACATGTCCGGGCGCTCCCTCTTCCCGCTGACCATCGCGCTGTGCGAGCGGATCGCGAATCAGTTCAAGGGGAAGCTCCGCATCTCCTTCTCCGGCGGCGCGGACTACTTCAACATCCGGCAGATCTTTGACGCGGGCATCTGGCCCATCACGATGGCGACCACGATCCTGAAGCCGGGCGGCTACCAAAGGCTCGAACAGATCGCCGGCCTCTTTGAGGACATCAAGCCGGAGCGCTTTAGCGGCGTGGATGAGGCCAAGGTGGCGGCTCTCGTCAGGAGCTCTAAGGAGGACGCCAAGTACAAGAAACCGATTAAGCCCCTCCCGGATCGAAAGAACGGCAAAGCCCTTCCGCTTCTGGACTGCTTCTCCTCTCCCTGCCGGACGAACTGCCCGATCGAGCAGGACATCCCGGCATATCTGAGGGCCGTGGAAGAGGGGCGGATGGAGGATGCGCTGAACATCATCCTGCAGAGGAACGCGCTGCCCTTCACGACAGGGACGCTCTGTCCGCACACCTGCGGAGACCGCTGCATGCGGAACCACTACGAGGAGAGCGTGCACATCCGCGAGATGAAGCTACTGGCTGCGGAGTCTGCTTATGAAGCTGTACTGCCCCAACTTGCGGGAGCCTCTCCGAAAGGCGCGAAGAAGGTCGCCGTCATCGGCGGCGGGCCCGCAGGCCTTGCGGCCGCTTCCTTCCTCAGCAGGGCCGGCATTGACGTGACCGTCTTTGAGCAGCATGCAGAGCCCGGCGGTGTGCCGCGCTATGTGATCCCGGGGTTCCGCATTTCTAATGAGACGATTGCGAAGGATGTGGCGCTCTGCAGCGCATATGGCGCGAAGATCGTGACCGGGCGCAGGATCGCTTCCCTGGATGAATTGAAGGAGGAAGGCTTCACGGACTTCATTGCTGCGGTGGGTGCCTGGGCGCACGGCGGCGCCGTCCTGAAATACGGCGAGGCCCTGGATGCACTGGAATTCCTGCAGAAGGTGAAGGCTGAACCCGACAGCCTTGCCCTCGGCGAAGAAGTGATCGTCATCGGCGGCGGCAATACCGCCATGGACGTGGCCCGGGCCGCAAAGCGGCAGAAGGGCGTGAAGAAGGTGAGCATCGTCTATCGCCGCACGAAGCGCTACATGCCTGCGGATGAAGAGGAGCTGCAGATGGCCCTGGACGACGGCGTGGAATTTGCGGAGCTCCTGGCACCCATCGGAGTCAGGGACGGCGCACTCACCTGCGAGATCTGTAAGCTCGGTGAGCCCGACAAGAGCGGGCGCAGATCCCCTGTCGGCACGGGCGAGATGACGGAGCTGCGCGCAGACACCGTGATCAAGGCCGTGGGCGAGAAGGTGGATGGCTCACTGTACCAGGCCGCCGGGGCGGAGCTGGATGCGAAGGGCTGCCCGGTGGTGGATGAGACCATGCAGACGACGCTCGAAGGGCTCTATGCGGTGGGCGACTGCAGAAGAGGACCTGCGACCGTGGTCAAGGCCATCGCGGATGCGCAGCTGGCTGCCGCGGCGATCGCGGGGGCAGCTTACGGCATTTCCTTCGAGGAAGCGAAGGAACAGCTTTTCGAGGGCTGTGTGAGTGAAAATGCAGTGAAGGACATGCGCGCATCCCTGGCGAAGAAGGGTGCGCTCTGCAGTGATACGGAGGCCAGCCCGGACAAGAGATGTCTCGGCTGCCCGACCGTCTGTGAGGTCTGCGTGGATGTCTGCCCGAACCGCGCGAATGTGGCCATCGAGGTGCCGGGAATGGAGAAGCCCCAGATCCTGCACGTCGACCGGATGTGCAATGAGTGCGGAAACTGCGCGGTGTTCTGCCCCTACAGCGGACGTCCCTATAAGGATAAGTTTACACTCTTTGGGAGCTTCGAGGATTTCGAGAACTCTGAGAATGAAGGCTTCCTGCTCACCGGGGATCCTAAGGTGACCCGCGTGCGGCTCGCCGGCACGGTGAAGGATTACGATGTGACGAGCGCCGGGTCGGGGCTCTATGAGCCTCTCAGGCAGCTGATTGCTGCAGTGCGGGAGAAGTATGGCTATCTGATTTGAAAGCAGAGCGGTTTCGGTTGACATATTTGTGAGTCAGAGAGACGCTTCTTCTTATACTGGTTAACCTGAGTAATTGCCGAAGGCAAATGCTTAGATTGACTGCATATAGGGAAAACGAAAGATATGGGGAAAGAACAAAGCATACAGACGATAGAAGAGCGCTGCATCGGCTGCAGGATCTGTGAGAAAAACTGTCCCGCTGAGGCGATCAAGGTAGTGAACAAGAAGGCCGTTGTCGACGCGGATGCCTGCATTTCCTGCGGCATGTGCGCGGGCAAATGCCCGAAGGCGGCCCTCTTCCTCCCCGGAAGCGCGGTCTTCTCGGAGGAGGCGCTGAGCGGCCTTAAGAAGCAGGAGCGCTACTTCTTCTACGTAAACGGAGCAAGATGCAGTACGTCGCGGGAGACCACGATGCTGGATTTCCTGAGGGGCGACCTGCAGCTGTACTCCGTGAAGGACGGCTGCAGCGAGGGCGCCTGCGGAGCTTGCACGATCGTGGTGGACGGGGAAGCGGTAAAGGCCTGCGCCATCTCCACGAAGCAGGCCCACGGAAGGCGGATTCTCACTGTGGAGGGACTCAGCCCGGCGGAGAAGGAAGCCTTCGTCTATGCCTTCGGGGCGAAGGGAGCCGTGCAGTGCGGCTTCTGCACCCCCGGGATGGTGATGTCCGGGAAGGCGTTGATCGACCGCGTACCTTCGCCGACGGAGCAGCAGATCAAAGAAGCAATAAAGGGAAATGTCTGCCGCTGTACGGGCTACAAGAATATCATCGAGGGCATCTCACTGGCCGCAGCGATCCTGAGGGGAGATGAGGAGATCGACGACCTGGAGAAGGGAGAGGAGTATGGCGTCGGGAAGCGCGCTTTCCGCGTGGACGTGCGTCGGAAGACCCTGGGCTACGGCAAATATCCCGATGACATCGGACCGGAATACTTCGTGCCGAGAGGGAAGCTGCCCATGACCCTGAATGCGGATGGGGCGGAGGACCTGGAGATCCGGCATTTTGTCGAGGTGGATCCTTCCATGCCGCCGATGGCTTATGCCTCGGCTGTCCGCGCAGCTCACCCGAGGGCGAGGGTGCTCGACATCGATGCGTCGAAGGCCCTGGCGCTTCCGGGCGTGCTCGGTGTGCTGACGGCGGAGGACGTGCCTTGCAACAAAGTGGGGCATCTCGTCCACGACTGGGACGTGATGATCGCGAAAGGCGGCATCACGCGCTGCATAGGAGACGCCATCTGCCTGGTTGTGGCGGAGACGCCGTATATTCTGGCCAAGGCCAAGCTGCTCGTGAAGGTGCAGTACGAAGTGCTGGATCCTGTACGCAGTATTGACGAGGCCGCGAAAGAGGGGGCTCCTCTCGTCCATGAACAAGCGAAGGGGAACATCTGCCAGAGCAGACATGTGAAGAGGGGCGACGCGAAAAAGGCTCTAGCGGAATCCAAATACACAGTGACGGAGACCTTTACGACGCCTTTTACCGAGCATGCATTCCTGGAGCCGGAATGTGCGGTGGCCTATCCTTACAAGGACGGGGTCAAGGTGCTCTCTACGGACCAGAGCGCTTACGACACGAGGCACGAGGTGAGCATCGCGTTCGGCTGGAGCGACCACCCGGAGAAGGTGGTGGTGGAGAACCAGCTGATCGGCGGCGGCTTCGGCGGGAAGGAGGACGTCTCGGTGCAGCATCTGGCGGCGCTGGCGGCTGTGAAATTCCAACGCCCCGTGAAGGCGAAGCTCACGAGGCAGGAGTCGATCCGCTTTCATCCGAAGCGGCATGCGATGGTGGGAACCTTTACGCTCGGCTGCGACGAAAATGGGATCTTCACAGGCCTGGACTGCGACATTCTCTTTGATACCGGAGCCTATGCGTCGCTGTGCGGACCGGTTCTGGAGCGGGCCTGCACCCATTCCGTGGGTCCCTACACTTATCAGAACACGGATATCCGCGGCACCGGGTATTACACGAACAATCCGCCGGCCGGAGCATTTCGCGGGTTCGGGGTCTGCCAGAGCGAGTTCGCGCTGGAGTCGCTGATTAATGTCCTGGCGAAGAAGGTCGGGATCTCTCCCTGGGAGATCCGCTACCGCAATGCGATTGAGCCGGGGAAGGTCCTTCCAAACGGGCAGATCGCGGATCTGTCTACGGCCTTCAAGGAGACGCTGGAAGCGGTGAAGCCGTATTTTGATGAAAATGAAGGCCGCTGCGGCATCGCCTGCGCCATGAAGAATGCAGGCGTCGGCGTCGGTCTCCCCGACAAGGGGCGCTGCAGGCTCCTGGTGGAGGACGGCGCAGTGCTCATCTACTCGGCGGCCTCGGACATCGGGCAGGGGTGCCTCACGGTGTTCTGCCAGGACGTGGCGGAAGCGACGGGGCTGCCGCGCGGGAAGATCCATAATGCGATTGCCGATACGGAAAATGCGCCGGATTCGGGCACGACCTCCGGGTCCCGCCAGACGCTGCTCAGCGGCGAGGCTGTGCGGGGAGCGGCTTTCCTGCTCCGGGATGCGATGGTGGCTGCGGAGCTGGCCCGCGGAGAGGGCGTGGATCCGAAGGGGATTCCGGCCAGAGTGCGGGAGCTGCTCGCTGCCGGCGGAAAGCGGGACGGCGCGGAGCTGAACCGTGAGTCTGCTTACGGTGTCGGGACGGAGTGGGCGCCGGGGACATCCGGCGGGCCCTTCCTGAGCCTCGTAATCTCAGTGGATGAAAGAGGCAGAATCTGCGGCGAGGGCAGCGGACTCAACCAGGGCACCTACGGCGAAGAGGGGACGCAGACGAAGCTCGCCGGCGCGCCTGTGGCGGATCTTGAGCGGGCGCTGCAGGACCTCGAGGGGATGGAATTCTACTATGAGTACTTTGAGCCCACGGACAAGCTCGGCGCGGATAAGCCGAATCCGAAGAGCCATGTCGCCTACGGCTATGCTTCGAATGTGGTCGTGCTGGATGAAGAAGGAAAGGTCACGGATGTGTACGCGGCTTACGACGCGGGCAAGGTGATCAACCCCATTGCGATCCAGGGGCAGATCGAGGGCGGTGTGCTCATGGGGATGGGCTACGCCTTTACGGAGGATTTTCCGCTGGAGGACTGCGTGCCGAAGGCGAAGTACGGAACTCTGGGGCTCTTCCGCGCACCGGACATTCCGAATATCCACGCGATGTATGTGGAGAAGAAGAAGCTCATGGGCGTCGCCTACGGCGCCAAGGGCATCGGCGAGATCACGACGATTCCTGCCGCTCCGGCCTGCCAGGGGGCGTATTATGCCCGGGATGGGAAGCTCAGGACAAAGCTCCCGATGGAGGATACTTATTATTCCAAGGGCTGAAGCAAAAATGCTGCGATGGGGACGGTTCTTTTTGCGACATAAAATGTCGCAAAAAGAACCGTCCCCATCGCAGCATTCTGCTCTTAATCAGCCCAGTACGTCCCGCAGCCTGTCCATATCCGGCGGGAGCACGAGGGGCTCGCCGGCGGCCTTGATCGCGTTGGCGACGTCCTTTAATCCGTTGCCGGTGACGAGGGTGACGACGGAAGCGCTCTTCTCAATGAGCCCCGTCTCGACCGCCTTCTTGAGGCCGGCTGTGCCAGTGGCGCCGGCGGGCTCGGCGAAGACGCCCTGGGTGCGGCCGAGAACCCGCATGGCGGCGAGGATCTCCTCATCGCTGACATTGACCGTCACGCCGTTCGATTCCTCAATCGCCCTGAGGGCCTTAATGGGATTGCGCGGCACGCCTACGGCTATGGAGTCCGCGAGGGTGTTCTCCTCCTGCGGCGTCCATTCGAGCGTGTGCTGCGCCGCGGCGGTGTTGATAGGGCAGCAGCCTTCGGCCTGCACTGAGATCAGGCGGGGCAGGCGGCTGATGAAGCCGGCGGCGAAGAGGTCCTTAAAGCCCTTCCAGACACCGGCGATTGTGCATCCGTCTCCGACCGAGACCGCCACGTAATCCGGCATCTGGAAATGGAGCTGTTCGGCGATCTCCAGGGACACCGTCTTCTTGCCTTCCATGAGGTAGGGGTTGATGGCGGCGTTGCGGTTATACCAGCCGTAGTGCTCGATGGCCTTGGCGGAGAGGGCGAAGGTGTCCTCATAGCTCCCGTCCACCAGGATGACCTTGGCGCCGAACATCTGCAGCTGGGCGACTTTGCCTTTCGGCGCGCGGGAGGGCACGAAGATAAATGTGGAGAATCCCGCTGCGGCAGCATTTCCTGCAAGGGAGCTGGCGGCATTGCCGGTGGAAGAGCAGGCGATGCTGGTCTTCCCGGCCTCCTCGGCCTTCACGACGGCCATCGCGGAGGCGCGGTCCTTCAGAGAGGCTGTCGGGTTCTGTCCGTCGTCCTTGATCCAGAGGGAGCCGGTGAGGCCGATGGCCTCCGCCAGGTGCTCCGCCTTGTAGAGCGGCGAGCCGCCGACCCTGAGGCGCGGCGTTCGTCCCACGCCCTCGACGGGCAGGAACTCCAGATAGCGCCACATCGAGGGCTCCTCCCGGTCCATCAGCTCGTATTTATTCAATTTGGACTTGATGTAGTCGTAATCATATTCGATGTCGAGAATGCCTCCGCACTTCGGGCAGACGGTGGTCTCAGGCGCCGCCTCGCTCACGTGGCCGCAGAGGGTGCAGCGGGCGCCTGTGATCTGCTTGATTGACATGGCTGTGATGCTCCTTTCTCCGGTGAGTGATATGTGAACCTAAGGAATTGCCGAAGGCAATTCCTTAGATAAACTGCATATAGGGAAAACGAAAGATTCTGCGCAGCAGATAATTTCGTTAACGGCTATAATATCATGAAGGGCTATAAGGGATCGGTTCACGATTTCAACAGCCCGGTTTCTTCGTTAAACTCGCGGATCATCTCGTCGACACGCGCGGCATCGGCCTTGACGGAGTCCCAGGTGTGCTCCGTGTCGTACCAGAGGGCGTTCAGTTCCTCCGAGGTCTTGCCCTGCTGCTCAACCCAGGTGTAGTACTTCAGGTTGTGGACGCGCTTCCGCACGGGGTAGGTGAGCTCCACCATGTTGTCGGTCTTCTCGCCGAGGATGTGGGTGTGGAAATCCACAGCAGCCATCTCCCTGCTGTATGCGCCGTCCTCTTCCTGCAGCTCTTTCACGCGGGAGGCATACATTCCGGCGGAGTCGGTCATGACGGTCGCAAGGACGTCGCGCTCGGTCAGCTCGTAGTATTTTGCCATCTTGATGGCGCAGAGCATATTCGCAATTCCGGAGATGCCGAAAAGCGACAGCTGATCGATGGTCTCCTCCGGGACGCCGACGCTTGCGAGGTATTTATGCCCCTCCGGCTCGTTGAAGAGGCGGAGCACCTTCTGGGAGTCTTCGTCGTCGATGTCCACGACCAGGTCCGTGTTCTTTACGTTGTGAATCCACGGGACGTGCTTGTCCCCGATGCCCTCGATGCGGTGGGCGCCGAAGCCGTTGTCCAGCAGGGTCGGGCACTGCAGCGCTTCGCCCACGCCGAGCTTCGCCGTGGGAACGACGTCCTTAATCCGGTCGCCCGCGGCCATCGTGCCTGCGGATCCGGAAGTGAAAATGGCGCCGGCCAGGCGGTCGCCGTCTGCCTTCATTTCCTCAAATGCTTCCAGAATGGCATTGCCGGTGACGTTGTAATGCCACATGTAATTGCCCATTTCCTCGACCTGGTTGAAGATCATGCAGTCCGGGCGCTCGGCCAGCTCGTGGGTCTTGTCGAAGATCTCCTTGACGTTGGATTCTGAACCCGGGGTGGCGATGATCTCACTGGCAATGGTCTCAAGCCACTCGAAGCGCTCACGGCTCATGCCCTCCGGCAGGATGGCGATGGAATAGCAGCCGAGGAGCTTGGAATTGAACGCTCCGCCGCGGCAGTAGTTGCCGGTGGACGGCCAGACCGCCTTGTGATAGGAGGAGTCGAACTGGCCGGTGACGAGCGGCGGGACGAGGCAGCCGAAGGAAGCGCCGACCTTGTGGCAGCCCGTCGGGAAATATTTGCCGACCATGAGCATGATCTTCGCCTTGACGCCGGTGAGCTCAGAGGGGAGGACGATGTAATTAGGGCCGCCGAAGAGGCCGCCGAATTCCTTGGGCTCGTTCTTCCAGGTGACGCGGAAGAGATTGAGGGGATTCACGTCCCAGAGGCCCACCTGCGTCAGCTTCTCTTTGATCTTGTCCGGGATTCTCTCGGGATGTTGCATCTCTTCAAGCGTAGGGATGATGATGTTCTGGGCGCGGGCTCTCTCGATGTTGTGCGCGCGTCCTTCTTTGTGGATAGTCAGATCGATCATGATGATGAGCTCCTTTTTCATTGATATGCATGGATATGCGTATGGGGGAAGTGTAGCATTATTGGGACGGGGAGTCAACGGGGCGGAGTGGGTCAGCGGGCCGCAGGGAGAAGCGCCCCTTTGCCCTGCTCCGCCGCATTTTTCATCCCCCTTTTTTTCCGCTTTGTGCTATGATAAGAAGAGCAATTATAGCCGTTGACGAAATGATCTGCTGCGCAGAAGAGGAGGGTGTTTATGAACCGCACGAATAATGCCGAGATGGAGTTTGCGGTCAACCATGTGCCGCCATCGGATGACAAATATTTAAGTGTTATGGACGTCGATACCGTCCGGGGCGCGCTGCGCTTTCACCGCTCGTTTCCGGAGTATGAAGTGACTCCTCTGCATCATCTGAAGAAGATGTCGAATTACCTGGGCATCCGGGGGCTGTACGTCAAGGATGAGTCCTACCGCTTCGGCCTCAATGCCTTCAAGGTGCTCGGCGGTTCCTATGCCATTGCGAGCTACATCGCGAAAAAGAGCGGGATGCATGTGGACGACCTGCCTTATGATGTCCTCTCCTCAGATGAATTTATTGAGAAAATGGGACAGACCACCTTCTACACCGCCACCGACGGGAATCACGGGAGAGGCGTGGCCTGGTCTGCGCATCGCCTGGGCCAGAAGGCGGTGGTGCGCATGCCCCACGGCTCAGCGGAGACGCGCCGGGCCAACATCGCGAAAGAAGGCGCGGAGGGCTCGATTGAGGATCTCAACTATGACGACTGTGTGCGCCTCGCGGCAGCCCAGGCTAAGCGGGATCCGAACGGCGTGATCATCCAGGACACGGCCTGGCGCGGCTACACGGATATTCCGAGCTGGATCATGCAGGGATACGGCACCCTCGCCCTGGAGGCGGACCGCCAGCTGCTGGCTGACGGCGTGGAGCGCCCCACCCATGTGATCGTGCAGGCCGGTGTGGGTTCTCTCGCCGGTGCCGTAGTCGGCTATTTTGCAAATAAATATAAGGGCAATGAACCGATCATGTGCGTCTGTGAGGCCGGCTCTGCCGCCTGCCTCTACCGCTCGGCCGCCAAAGGAACCGGCCAGACAGTCCGGGTGAAGGGCAAGCTGGATACGATCATGGCGGGTCTGGCCTGCGGTGAGCCGAATGTCATCGGCTGGGATATCCTTCGCAACCACGCCCGCGGCCTCGCCGCCTGTCCCGACTGGATGAGCGCAAAGGGGTCCCGGATGTACGGCGTGCCCCTCGCCGGCGATCCGGTCGTGATCTCCGGGGAGTCGGGCTCTGTCACGATGGGCTTTCTCGCGTCCATCATGATGTTCCCCCGCTATCAGGCGATAAAGGAGGCCCTGGAGCTGGACGAGAATTCCCAGGTGCTCCTGATCTCCACGGAAGGCAATACCGATCCCATGCGCTTCAGGGAGATCGTATGGGACGGGCTCTACGGCGTCCGCCACAGAGGAGAGGAAGTTATAAAATGACTGTGCCCTGCGGAGCAGGAGCAGAAATCCATCGGGACAGGCATTTTTCAATCACCGGAAGGAAAGCCTGTCAGCAGCATTTTTATCGAATACCAGATGATCATAGAAGAAAAGCAAAAGGAGGAGAGGAACGCAATGGATCTGAATTATGAGGCTATAAAAGCAGCGGCGGAGGCGTACAAGAAGGACATGGCTGCCTTCCTGCGGGAGATGATCTCCCATCCCAGCGAGAGCTGCGAGGAGAAGGAAGTTGTGGAGTGCATCAAGAAGGAAATGGAGAAGCTCGGCTATGACAAGGTGGAGGTCGACGGCCTCGGCAATGTCATCGGGTACCTGGGCAGCGGCGACAAGATCATCGCCCTGGACTCCCACGTTGACACAGTCGGCATCGGTAATATCGACAACTGGACAGATGATCCCTACAAGGGCTACGAGGACGACGAGGTCATCTACGGACGCGGCGGCTCCGACCAGGAGGGCGGCATGGCGGCAGCCGTCTACGGCGCGAAGATTATGAAGGACATGAACCTCATCCCTAAGGGCTATAAGCTCATGGTGGTCGGCTCCGTCATGGAGGAGGACTGCGACGGCCTCTGCTGGCAGTACATTGTGAACAAAGGCGGCATCCGTCCGGAATTTGTCATTTCCACGGAGCCCACTGACGGCGGCATCTACAGAGGCCACAGAGGCCGCATGGAGATCCGCGTGGACGTCCGCGGCACCAGCTGCCACGGGTCTGCCCCG
>CADCQE010000296.1 GCA_902803505.1 uncultured Lachnospiraceae bacterium
AATCTGAATGCTGACGTCGTCCATTACTCCTCGCTGTGCGCTATGGGTGAACTCCTGAAGAGCGGATGCACCACTACCTCTGATCATCATTATGTGTTTCCGGCTGGATGCGGACTTGACCTGATTGACGCGCAGTTTGCCGCTGCCGACATGCTGGGGATGCGTTTTCACGCCACCCGCGGCAGCATGGACCTGAGCGAGAAGGACGGCGGCCTCCCGCCGGACAGCGTCGTCCAGACTGTCGATGAAATACTGAAGGATTCGGAAGAAGCTGTCCGGAGATACCATGATCCCGCGCCGTATGCGATGCACAGGGTTGCACTTGCTCCCTGTTCCCCCTTCAGTGTATCCAGGGAGCTGCTGGTTGAGAGTGCAAAACTGGCAAGGGCACTCGGAGTGCGCCTGCACACCCATCTGGCAGAGACAAAGGATGAAGAACGGTATATGCTCGAAAAAGAAGGCATCCGTCCGCTGGCATATATGGAACAGGTCGGATGGACCGGGGAAGATGTGTGGTATGCGCATGGGATTCATTTTAATGACGATGAACTGATGTTTCTGGCCCAAAGCGGCACCGGCGTGGCTCACTGTCCTGTCTCCAATATGAAGCTCTCCTCCGGAATCGCCAGAATCCCGGAAATGTTGAAAACCGGGGTTCCCGTCGGCCTTGCGGTCGACGGATCAGCGAGCAATGACGGCTCAAACATGTTGGAAGAGATGCGTGCCGCTTACCTATTGCACCGGCTGAATTCCAGTTCGGCGGCGCCGTCCGGATACGATATCTTAAAAATGGCAACGCGTGGCAGCGCGCGGCTTCTCGGCAGACATGACATTGGGCAGCTTGCGGAAGGCTGTGCCGCGGACTTCTTCCTGATCAGCCTCCGCCGTCCTGAGCTTGTAGGCACCCGGTATGACCCTGCTTCAATGCTGGCTACCGTCGGTTTTAAGGGAGCCGTTGATATGACGGTCGTAAATGGCAAAATCGCAGTTCAGGACGGCCGCCTGGTTGGAGTTGATGAGCATGAAGCCGCTGAACAGGCTGATGCTGTCTGCCGAAAATATCTGGGCCGATAAGTGTGAGAAGGGAAATTCTTGCCGCAGCGGACGGATTCGTCCGCCAGAAGCGTCAGGAGTAGTCTTTGTCCGAACAGATATAGCGGTCCTTACCTGCACTTTTTACGTAATAGAGCAGTTTGTCGGCCGCGGCAGAGACGGATTCATAGCTGGGATAGGAACCGAGGTTGATGATGGCGCCGATACTGGCCGTGAGATGTTCTCCGGTTTCCTCATTCAGGATGATGCCGTGGATCGCGTCACGCAGAGCGTCAAGCTTGCTCTCAACATTGTGAATGTCTGCCATGCCGAGGGCATAGACGATAAACTCATCTCCTCCCATGCGCATCACGACATCTGATTCCCGAAAGGTCTTTTTCAGCACATCGGCTGCCTGCTTGAGTACAAGGTCTCCCGCGGCATGGCCGTAAGTGTCATTGACGTGCTTAAAGTCATCAATATCGATGATCAGGAAGGTTCCCGGAGTTTCACTTTCGATGTAGGAGCGGATCAGCTGTTCGCCTCCCCGGCGGTTGTATATAGCTGTCAGTGCATCGTGCTCAGCCCGGGTCTCCGCCTGGGTGCTTGAAGTCATAATAGTGATCCGTTCGTAGTCGGTCCGGCCGCTCAGATAAATGCCGGCGGCAGCAGCCACAAGAGCAAGTCCTGTAAATGTCCCCTCGGAAACAGCCAGATTGAGAGCAATGAAGGCGACAGTGCCAAGGACAATAAGGATGAGAACATGCCCCCAGGCATCCTTGATTAACAGAGACAGGACAAGGAGAAAGAGCAGATAGAGACAGGCAGAATGCACCTGTTTGTCCATGGCGTAAACAATCAGGCTGTAGAAGAGCAGAATTCCGGACCAGACGTACAGAGCCCGGGTGCCTTGTCTGTCAATGATATCGTGGTAAGAGAGCCGCATCCCTGCGGAAAGGGCAAAGAAGAAAAGGTATACACACACCCTGAGATGGTGGGACATGCTCACCTCGAAGATGCGGTCAAAGAGAAAGAAGAGCAGGCTCAACAGCGCTCCGGAGAACAGCAGGAAGGAGAGAGCTTTTGCGTTCTCTCTGTCAAAGTCTTCCTTGTAGTCCCCGATATCTGGAGGAAATAAAAATTGCTTGATCTTCTTGTACAAGACTGCACCTCC